>DASSEC010000254.1:0-6400 GCA_035696685.1 Candidatus Limnocylindria bacterium
CCAGCGGCCCCGTCCACGGTCCGGCGGCGATGAGCAGGCGTTCGGTCTCGAGGCGCCCACCGTCATCGAGCTCCAGGATTGCTCCGCCGCCTTCACGCGCTTGCACGGCCACCGCCGCGGTGTGCGGTCGAGCCACTGCGCCGGCGGCCACGGCTCCAGCGAGCATCCCGGCCGTCGTGCCCGCCGGATCGGCGTAGCCGGCATCGCGCTCGAAGACGCCGATCCCAATATCGTCGAGCACGAATTGCGGGAACTCGCGCCGCAGGTCGTCTGCGCCATAGACGTCCACCGCGATCTCCAGCTCGTTCAGCCGGGCCGCGTTGGCAGCCACCTCGTCGGCATCCTCCGGCGGGTGCAGGAACAGCAGCCCGGTCCGCCGAAAGCCTGAATCGTGGCCCTGCCCGATTCCTGCGAAGTCGGCCATCATTCGGATGCTGTCCCGGGCCGCCTCGGCCAGGAAGCCGTTGGTGTAGTAGGCGCGGCACACGCCGCTGGACAGGCCCGTCGGCCCGCCCGCCGGCGTGAGGCGTTCGAGGACGGTGACCTGCGCCCCGGCCCTGGCCAGGTGGAATGCCGCACTGGCGCCGTGAATGCCGGCGCCGATGATCGCGACCTCGGCGGCGGGTCGTTGCGTCACGTCACAAGAGTAGCCCAGCGGTTGTCATGCCTGAGTCTTGTATTCAGGTTCCCGGCGAGTACCGTTCCGCCAACAGGACCGTCGTCGGCGACGCGGCGGATCAGATGGAGGGCGAACCCGTGAGTTGGCTTGGGTGGCATCCGAGCGTGCGCGTGCTGGCGCTGCTGCTGACCGCGTTCTTCTTCGCGGCGGCCGTCCTGCAGGTGATCCTGATGGCGAATCTCACCGGCAGCCCTCCGGCCGAGACGCAGGTTGTCACCGACAACATCATGGCCAGCTTCCAGTTCGAGTATGACCGTTGGCCGATCGAGCTCACGGCGCAGCTGCTCTTTGCGCTGGGCTTTCTGGCCCTCGGCGGGATCGGGATCCTGCTCTCGCGCCTGGCCGCGGCCCTTGACGAGCGACGCTCCCTGGCGGCGGGATTGTTCGTCGGTACCGGGCTGCTGGGTGCGGCGTCCAGCCTCGTCTGGATCGGGGTGAAGCCGGTGGCAACGTTCCCGCACTACTGCCCCTGCGACCTGCGTGATGCCGAGCTGGCTGCCCGGGTGACCGCGTTGGACGTGGGCAGCAGCGTGTCGCTGTGGCTGACGATCGGCGCGATCCTGCTCGCATCAGGCGGCTTCCTGCTCATCGTGGGGCTTGGCGCGCGCGCGGGCATGTCGCGTGGCTGGACCGCCTTGACCTACGTGACCGCTGCCGCGGGCCTGCTGGCTGCAGTGCTGGGCGCCTTCGACGTCCGGCCTGCCTCCGACTGGCTGGCGGCCACGGCGGCGGGACTGCTCATCCCCATCTGGGCGCTGTGGCTGGCGATCCGCGCGCCCAAGCTGAGCGGCCCAGGGACCGACGGCCCAGAGGATGCAGCCGACCAGCCCATGGTGGCGCCGCCGGTTCTCTAGCCCGGCGACCTCAAACGCACCGCCAGTCCGCGGCGACTGACGGGGACACAAGATCGTGCCGCTTGCTTGACGCGTCCAGATAATCGGCGCCATGACCGCGACATCAGGAACGACCGGCTGGGTCTGCAAGGTCTGCTGGAAGTGGAACCGGCCCGAGGACGACCCCTGTTTCAGGTGCAAGAGCCCGCGCGGTCTGACCGACGATGCGGCGGTGGAGGTTGAGCGCAAGCGGCTGGAGGCGAAGGCCGCGGAACCGGAGCCGGTTCCCGACATCGTGGTGGCCGTGCCGGTATGGGTCTTCCGAGGCTACGCCAGGGTGTGGCTGCGCGGCGGCATCGGCCTGTTGGGATTGCTGGCGCTCATGGCATTCGGCGGCGTCACCGACCTGATCTGGTTCGCGCTGACCGCCGGCTTCAGCGCCGGGCTGGTGGTCTGCGGCTTCCTGGCGGGCGAGGTGGCCGACGGGATGCGCAACCGGGAAACGTGGGCGTTCATCGTGGGGATCGTGCTGTCGGTGGTGGCCGTCATGGGCTCCATCACCGCGTTCAGCGTCTTCGCGCCGGGTCTCGTCAACCCGAACGCCGTCCGATGGGGGAGCCTGCTCGTGTTCGGCGGCGCCGGCGTGGCGGCTGCCGGCGGCCTGGTGATGCTGATTCGCGCGGGCCGGGCGCGGCCGCCCGCCTAGGTGACCCGGAAGCCGCCCAGGCGAGCGCCATAGAGCGGGCCGAGGTCTAGCTCGACTTCACCGGCTCGGCCGACTCGACCCATTCACGACGCCAGGCTGGCGCTTCGAACGGGTTGGCGAAGTAGTCGGTCTCGTGCGAGATCTTGCCGTCGGAATCGGTCTCGAGGATCGAGACCGCGCTGACCGGCACGCCGTCGCCGTAGTCGATCGTTCCCTCGATGATCCAAGCCTCCCCCGGCTGACGGACGCGGCGGACGGTCATCTTCGGCGCGGTACCCGTCGAACGGTCATAGCTCTCATTCACCGCGCGGATGTTGTCTCGGCCGCGGATGATCTCGCCCGACTGCGGCCACTCCTGCACGGTTTGATCGGTCTGCATCTCGTATTGGGCGGCTGACAATGCGGCCGGATCTCCCGACGAAAAGATCGCGCGAATGCGCTCGGCCATAGCGTTGTTATCCATTTTGGAACAACCTCTCACGAGGAGGGCTGCCAGGTCGATGAGTCCGGCTCGGTGCGGCACTCCTGTCCGGCTAGTGTGCGCCAGCTGGCGCGCACCGTCGAGGGGCGCTAGGTCCGGCCGCGCCAGATGCCGGCCGGCTCGAACTCCATGGGGACGTCCACCAGGATCAGCTCGCTGGCGGCCGCGGCGCGGATGGCGAGCCGCGGCTCATGGGTGACCTTCACCGCGTCGCCGGTCGCGAGCTCCTCCCCGCCGAACGAGGCCTGGCCCTCGATCAGGTAGCCGTACACGCCACGATTCGGGCGCAGCTCGTGAACAACCTCAGCTCCCGCGTCCAGCGCGCCGACATGGACCGATGCGTCCTGGTGGACCACCACCACGTCGCCGCCTTCTGGGCCGATCACCTTCAGCAACCGGTTCGTCCGGTCCGCTTTGGTGAAGACGCGTTGCTCGACCGCGGGCGGGAGGCCGCCCGTGTCGGGCAGGATCCAGATCTGGATGAAGCGCATCGGCTCCGTCTCCGATGCGTTCCGCTCGGAGTGCAGGGCCCCCGACCCGAGGGTCATGCGCTGGACCGAGCCGGCCGGCAGCGGCCCGAAGGGGCCACCCACGTTGTCCTCGTGGCCAAAGGTGCCCTCCACCACGTACGTCAGCCCTTCCACGTCGCGATGCGGGTGGAGCGGCCAGACGGCGCCGGGCACCAGCCGGTCGTCGTTGAAGACGCGCATGGCGCCGAACGAATCGTTCTCGGGGTCGCGATACGTGTCGAAGCTGAAATGCCAGCGAGCGCGGAACCAGCCACCTTCGGTGTCGTGGATGTCCCGGTCGCGCCGAACCGTGATCACGACGGCGGGAAGTCGTCGTGGCCGATCACCTTGAACGACTCCAGGACCAGCCGTTCCTGGCAGAAGATATGGACCGCCGCGGCGTCGTACGTGACCGCGGGCGCCCCGCCGCCGGAAGGCGGCGCGTAGGCGCAGGTTGACGCCGCGGGGTCGTTCACGTGCAGCGTGGCGCGCACCACGTCCTTCGTCTTCGGTGCGGAGCCCTTCGGCGGAAGCGCGACCTGAACCGCCGGGTACAAGTTGCCCCGCGCTGCGATGATCTCGCCCTGTGCCTGGTCCGCGAGCCACTCCGGCGTGGCGCCGGGAGTCAAGCCCCCGCAGCCATCACAGCCGAAGCGCCCGTCGATGGTCACCGTCCCGTCTCCCATGCACACCAGCCGCGCCCAGGGGGTCAGCTCGTCGGCCAGCATTGCCAGCGTGATCGGTCCCGATGGACACGACACCTGCGCCAGGGTGACGTAGCGCTGCTTGCGGTCGCCGGCGGCCATCCAACCGCTCACGTAGTTTCCTGGCTGGACGTCCTGGAACGGCCACACGTCGCGGCCATTGGCGTAGGAGACCCAGTACCAGTCGTAGCCGTCGGCACGGATGGGGCCGGCACCGATGATGTTCTCGATGTACGCCGCGTCGCCCTGCGCCATGGTGTGGAGGACCCTGGCATCCAGCGATGGCCTGGCGCGAATGCGGAGCACCTCGGTGTTCACCGTGACGACGGCGCCGGCCGGCAGCAGCCCAGCCGGCAGCTCGGGGGGGGTGGGCGCAGCGACGAGCGTCGCGGTAGGGGAATGAAGGGCTGAGCCCGACGGGGAAGCAGGCCTCGATGCCGGGGCGGTGGCGGATGCAGATGGCGTGGCCGTGGCGGTGGCGTCGGCCGCGGTCCCCGGGCCTGGGCCATTCAGCAGCAACGCGATGATGATGACCGCCGCCAGCACCGCGACCAGCCCCACGCCCACGATCATGGCCCAGGGCCGCCGCTGTCCCCGAACGGACCTTGGTGTCACTCGGTTGCCTCCAGCCTCCCGGCGTCAATGATGCGCTGCAGGAACTCTCTCGTGCGCGGTTCCTGCGGATTGCGAAAGATCTGCTCCGGTGGCCCCTCCTCCAGGACCCGTCCCTGGTCGAGGAAGACGACCCGTGAGGCGATATCTCGGGCGAACCCCATCTCGTGCGTGGCCAGGATCATGGTCATGCCTGATGCCGCGAGCTCGCGGATGACGTTGAGCACCTCCGCGACCAGCTCCGGGTCCAGCGCGGAGGTGACCTCGTCCAACAGCAGTAGGTCCGGCTGCATGGCCAAGGCCCGCACGATGGCCACGCGCTGCTGCTGGCCGCCGGAGAGCCGGTCCGGATAGTCGTGCCGCTTGTCGGCCAGGCCAAAGCGCTCCAACAGCTCGGTGGCCCGCGCGTCGGCGTCCGCCGGCGACAGCCGCAGGACCTTGCGCGGGGCGAGCGTCACGTTCTCCAGCACTGACATGTGCGGGAAGAGGTTGAACGCCTGGAACACGATCCCGATCCGTCGTCGGATGCGGTCCACGTCCACGCCGTCGGCGGTGATCTCCTCACCCTCCACCGCGATGCGCCCCGCATCGATGGGCTCGGTGAGGTTGATGCAGCGCAGCAGGGTCGATTTGCCGGAGCCCGAAGCGCCGATGACGGCCACGATTTCGTGCTCCGCCATGCGCAGGTCGATGCCACGCAGCACGGGCAGCTGGCCGAACGACTTCCACAGGCCCTGCACCTCGAGCGCCGTCCCGTTGCGCTGCCGCTCCATCGGCTCCATCGGCTCGGTTGCAGCGCTCATCGCCCGAATCCGAGCAGGCGTCCGCGTCGGGCTGATCGCGAGCCTGCCTGGACGGTCGCGGCGTAGCGACGATCCCTCTCCCGGGCGACCAGCCAGTCGGTCAGCCGCGCGAGTGGGATCGTCACGGCCAGGAAGACCAGGGCGGTGACGAGGTACGGCGTGAAGTTGAAGGTCGCCTGTTGCCGAATCTGGGTCTGGCGGAAGATCTCGACGACGCCGATGAACGACACCAGCACCGTGTCCTTCTGGAGGCCGATGAAGTCATTGAGCAGCGGGGGGATCACGCGCCGGATGGCCTGCGGCAGCACCACGTAGCGCAGCGCCTGCAGCTGAGACAGGCCCAGCGAGCGCGCAGCCGCGGCCTGCGAGGGGTGGACCGACTCGATGCCAGCGCGGTACACCTCCGACACATAGGCGGAGTAGAGGAGCGTCAGCGCGACCACGCCCCAGAAGAATGGGTCGTTGGGGACGCCGGGCATGCGCAGGCCCGGGATGCCGAAGCCCAGGACGTAGATGACCAGCACGCCGGGCAGGGCGCGGAACAGATCGGCGTAGATCGTGGCCAGCAGTCGCAACGGGAAGAAGACGGGGCCGGGCAGGCTGCGCAGCACCGCGATGACGAGCGCGAAGCCCAGGATGAGCACCTCGGCGATCAGGAAGAGGGCGATGTTCGTGCCGAACTTCGCGATGATCCCCGGTGCCGACTCGGTGAAATTCTCGCCGTCGAGGAACGCGTTCCGGACACGATCCCAGCCCGGCGCGTTGACAGCCAGGAAGCCCAGCGCGGCGAAGACGAGGACCGTTGAGAGAACGGCAATCAGCAGCGAGCGGCCACTGCCGGACCCGCGGGCGCTGCTCGGCGGAGGAGCGGTCGCCGTCGGATCCAGAGCCGCTTCGAACTCCTCCGCCTGCCGCTGCGGACCGCTCACCGCGCCAGGCCGTTGCGCGCCGTCGCGCTAGGGCTTGATGAACGGCGCGTCCAGGTAGTCCTTCATCCAGTCCGCGGCGATGGAATCGAGCTCACCGTTCTCGCCCATGGTCAGGATGGCCTGGTTCACGCAGTCGGTCAGCGG
>DASSEC010000255.1:0-3600 GCA_035696685.1 Candidatus Limnocylindria bacterium
CCATCGAGAAGATCGACCGGCGGCTGATCGAGGCGGCCACCGACCTGTACGCCAGTCGCTTCCAGGCGTTCTGGCGGGTGACCTTCGTGCTGTCGCTACCCGGTGTGGTGGCGGGCTCGCTGCTGACCTTCATCCCGGCCATCGGCGACTTCATCACCGCAGAGGTCATCGGCGCAGGCAATCCGGAGGTGTTCATGGTCGGAAACATCATCCAGCGCAAGTTCCTGGACAGCCTCGACTATCCGTCGGCTGCGGCCCTGGGGTTCGTCCTGGTGGCGGTGACCATGGTGCTGGTCAGCGTGTACACGCGGGCGGTCGGCAGCGACCGGCTGGCGGGCTGATGAACCCATGAGCGCTGTCGCAGCGCCGATTCCAGCGCACCATCGACGGCCGCTCGGCGAACGGCTGGGCAGCCTGGTGCTGCCGGGCTTCACCACCCTGCTGCTGCTGTTCCTGTTCGCGCCGATCGCGGTGATGATCCTGTTCAGCTTCAACGATCCGCACGGCCGACAGAACATCACCTGGCAGGGTTTCACGTTCCGCAACTACGTCGAGCTCTGGGGACGCTCCCAGATCACCGACGCCATGCGCAACAGCTTGATCGTGGCAGCTATCTCGACCCTGATCGCGACCACCTTGGGCACCATGATCGGGCTGGCCCTGACCCGCTACTCGTTCCGGGGCCGCGCGATCATGAACCTGCTGATCTTCATCCCCATGACCGCGCCGGAGATCATCCTCGGCGCGTCGCTGCTGACCCTGTGGATCACGTTCGGGATCGCGCGCGGCCTTGCCACCATCCTCGTGGCGCACGTGATGTTCAACATCAGCTACGTGGTCGTGACCGTGCGCGCGCGCCTGGCCGGCATGAACCAGTCGCTCGAGGAGGCGGGCATGGACCTCTATGCCGACAGCCGCACCACGTTCTGGAAGGTCACCTTCCCGATCATCTTCCCCGGGATCCTGTCGGCCGCGCTGCTCGCCTTCGCGCTGTCCATCGACGACTACGTGATCACCCTGTTCTCGGCCGGCAGCACCAAGACGTTCCCGCTGTGGGTCTTCGGCGTGAGCCGCCTGGGAATTCCCCCGGAGGTCAACGTGCTGGGCACGCTCATCTTCCTGGTGGCGTTTATCTTCATCGCGGTCCAGCTCTGGGCGCAGCGACGGCAGGGACGAACCGGCGAGGCAGCGCCGGTGACCATGGTCGGGAAGTGAGGAGACGATGACCCAGCTCGCGGACGGCACGACGCTCGGCAGCGCGAGGGCGGAGGTGGAGCACTGGCTGGCGCTGCGCGATCGCGTTCCGCCGGTCTGGGCACGCTACACCGACCTGGTCGTCGAGCGGGGGGATGGCGCCTGGATCGAGACCGTCGACGGGGAGCGCTACCTCGATTACACCTGCGGCATCGGCGTCACCAACACCGGCCACGCCCACCCGCGGGTCGCCGCCGCCATCGCCGAGCAGGCGGCCAAGATCATCCACGCCCAGCAGAACATCCTCTACCACCAGCCCGGCCTGGAGCTGCATGACCGCCTGCCGCGGACCTTCCCCGGCCTGGCGCCCGGCGACGAGGCAGGGCTGTTCCTGTCGAATTCCGGGGCCGAGGCGGTCGAGGCGGCCATCAAGCTGGCCAAGTACGCCACGCGGCGGCCGGCGATCATCGCCTTCCGCGGCGGCTTCCACGGCCGGACCCACGGCGCGATGTCACTGACCAGCTCCGGCGTGAAGTACCGTGGCCACTACGAACCGCTCCTGCCCAGCGTCTACTTCGCGCCCTATCCGTATGCGCTGCGCAACCCGACCGGCGCGACCGAGGAAGCTGCCCTGGCCTTCTCGATCGCTGGGCTGGAGGAGCTGTTCGCCACCCTGGTCCAGCCGGACGACGTGGCGGGCATCGTGGTGGAGCCGGTCCTCGGCGAGGGCGGCTACGTGGTCCCGCCGGACGGATTCTTGCCGGCACTGCGCGAGCTCGCCGACCGATACGGGATCCTGCTCATCGCCGACGAGGTGCAGTCGGGGATGGGCCGCACGGGGCGGATGTGGGCCAGCGAATGGACCGATACGCGTCCCGACATCGTCGTCATGGCCAAGGGCATCGCGTCCGGCATGCCGCTGTCGGGAATCATGGCCCGTCGCGAGCTGCTGGATAAGTTCTCGCCCGGCGCGCACGGCGGCACCTACGGTGGCAACGCGGTGGCGTGTGCCGCGGCGCTGGCCACGCTGGACGTGATCGCCGCCGAGGGCCTGCTTGACAATGCGCGGCGCCAGGGGGATCGACTCCTGTCGAACCTGCGTCGCATCGTCGCCGACCACCCGAGCGTGGCCGAGGTGCGGGGTCGCGGCCTGATGCTGGCCATCGAGTTCGCGGACGCGGACGGCCTGCGGCCGCGGGCCGATCTGGCGAAGGGGTTCATCCAGGCCGCGTTCGAACGGAAGCTGCTGCTCCTATCCTGTGGGACCTACGGGCAGGTGGTGCGCATCATCCCGCCGCTGGTCACGAACGACACCGAAGTGGATTCGGCAATCTCCGCCATGCGCGAAGCACTGGCCGCCATCGGCGCATAGTCAGGGGGTGAATTCGGTGCAATCGGTCTGGGTCGTCGACGACGAACCGCTCATCCGGACGGCAATCGTGGCCGTGCTGGAGGACCGCGGCTTCCAGTCGGCGGGGTTCGGCAGCGCCGCGGAGCTCTACACGGCGCTGGTCGACGGCGGGGAGCCAGACCTCATCATCCTGGACCAGATGCTGCCGGACGAGAGCGGCTCGACCATCGTCCGCTCGCTCCGCGAGCGCGAGGAGTATCGCGACATCCCCGTCCTGTTCCTGACCGCGGTGAGCGACATCGAGGCCGAACGCCTGAGCGATCTCGCGCCGGTGCTCGGCAAGCCGTTCGACTTCCGTGACCTGATGCAGATGGTGGATGAGCTGGTCAGCGTTCAGGAGGCTCGCTAGCCAAGGCGCGATAGCCCGACCCGAACCAGATCAACGGCTCGGCATCCTCCTCGAAGCCGGCGGCCACGATCTCGCCCACGAACAGCGTATGGTCGCCGCCCGGATGGGTCGCCACCAGGCGGCAGTCGAAGAAGGCCATCGCCCCGTCCAGGATGGGCGAGCCGGTCTCCGCATCGTGCCAGGGCGCATCGCAGAAACGCTGGAGCTTGGCAGCCGTGGTGGGCTGGGCGAAGCAGTCGGCCAACGCCCGCTGCTCGGCGGACAGGACGCTGACCGCGAACGAGTGGCTGCCCAGGATCGCGCCATGCGTCTCCGACTTGTGGTTGATGCTGGCGAGCATGAGCGGAGGGTCGATGCTGATGCTGGCAATGGCATTCGCCGTCATGCCGGCCAGCAGCGGCCCGTGGCGCGCGGCCACCACGCTGACGCCAGTCGCGAAGCGCGCCATCATCGCGCGCAGCCAGCGCTGCTGGTCGGCGTCCATGGGCGCCACCGCGGGGCCTGCCGGCGCGCGTTCGATGCGGGTGATGCGTCCGGCCACCGGATCGCCTAGCCGGGAACCTGCGCCATGCGCACGATGGAGATGAACACCGCGAACAGCGCGTCCGCGTCGGCCGCGTCGGCCGCAACGGTCCGCGGGCCGATC
>DASSEC010000256.1:0-2959 GCA_035696685.1 Candidatus Limnocylindria bacterium
TGGGAGGCCACTCTCGGCCGCTGCCTGCGCCATGTCGCGCTCGACGGTCCTGGTCGCGGCCAGAATGACGATCCCGCCGGCGATGGCCACCGCAGGCAGCACCAGCACCGCGCGGTCGAGCCCGAATCGGTCCGACAGCGCGCCGACCAGCGGAAACGCGACCGTGTCGCCCACCAGGTGGATGAAGAGCAGGTAGGCGCCGGCCACGGTCGCGCTGATGCGGGCGGGCACGACGTCGAAGATCACCGCCGCGATGGGTCCGCTGTACCACGAGATGAAGAAGAAGGAGGCGAAGAAGAGCGGCACGAAGAGCGCCAGGTCGCGCACCGTCAGCAGCCACACCGCGAGCGGCCCGCCGATCAGGAGACCGAGCGAGACCGTGAGGACTCGGCCGGTCTGCGTGCGGCGGCGCAGGCTGTCGGCCACCAGACCACCGCAGACCGTGCCGCTGATGGCCGCGATCAGGCCCCAGGTGCCGAGCAGCGCGGCGGCCTTGGCCACCGACAGGTCCAGCTCCCGCGCCATGAAGGTCGGCGCCCAGCCCACCAGCCCGTTGACTCCGAACGAGATGAACGCGCCGCCCAGAAACACGTACACCAGGGTCCGGGTGCGGAGCACCAGCGTGAGTGACGCCGCCAGCTCGCCGAAGGCGCGGGCCAGGGCGCTCGGGCCGGCGCTCGGCGCGCCGGCCATCCGGCGGACCCAGGTGCGGATGTTGAACGCAAGCCCGAGGGCGACGGCCGCGCCGAAGGCCGCCACGTCCACCTTGGAGTCGGCCCCGTAGACGCGATCCAGCTGGAACGCCAGCACGCCTCCCACGCCCAGGCCGATGAGCAGGGGGAGAAAGTGGCGCACCAGCGCGGTCAGCCCCATCCCGAGCTCGCTCCAGGCGGCCGCGATCGAAATGAAGCGCGGTGGCCGGACCGGATCTCTCAGGCGAGCCGCGGGTCCGGCCAGCACGAAGCCGGGGATGCTCACCGACACCAGGGCCATGCGCCAACCGTAGGCCGCCTCGAGCCGGCCACCCAGCCAGATACCCAGCACGCCGCCGAGCGTGATCCCGGTGGCCAGGATGCCCAGCGCCACCGCGCGGCCGCGAGAGGGGAAGTAGTCCGCCGCCAGCGACTGCGCCGCCGCCCCGAACGCGGCGCCGCCCGCGCCCACCAGCGCGCGGGTCACCAGCAGCTCGCCGAAATCGGTGGCGAACCCACCCGCGAGGGTGGCCGCGCTCCACAGCACGATGCCCCAGGCGATGACGCCGCGCCGGGAGCGCAGGTCGCCCAGCAGGCCGAACGGCAGCGCCGCCAGCGCGAACACCAGCACGTAGGCCGACGCCATCCAGCCCAGCTGGGCGTCGGTCAGGTGGAGATCGCGCTTGACCGGATCGAACAACGCGAAGATGACGTTGCGATTGACGAAGCTGAGGAGATTGAGGAACGCGAGGAGGAGGAGTGCGTACCAGCTGTAGGTCCGGGACGGCGCGCCGGTCACCGGCGCGCCGCCGTCTCGGCTCCCCCGGCGCCCGGATGCATGTGGGACAGCGATTCCTCGGCCCGCTCGTCGCGGAACGCCAGCGCGGAGCGGTACTCGTCGACCAGCCGGTCCATCATCGCCTGCCGCCTGGCGTACAGCCGCTTGAGCGGCCGGGCCTGACGCCTGGCCCTGGCGTAGGCGGTGAGCAGCGGCAGCGCGATCGAGTTGTCGCCGTAGACGACGACGGTGCCGGGCAGCTGGTCGGGATCGATCTTGCCCCAGCTCACCGCTTCGGCGGGCGTGGCGCCCGAGAGCCCGCCGGTGTCGGGGCGGGCGTCGGTCATCTGGAGGAAGTAATCGTGCCCGCGCTCGTCGATCCCCAGGACCTCCTGGATCTGCGGTTCGGTCTGCAGCATGAAATTCTTGGGGCTGCCGCCGCCCACGATGAGCACGCCGCTCTTCCCGCCGGTGCGCTTGGCCTCGAGCACGATGCTCGCGGTCTCGTTCACGTCGGCGCTCACGTCGAACCTGAGCTGGCTCCCGGCCAGGGCCTGCTCGGCCACGTTCATGCCGATGGAGCTGTCGCCCGGCGAGCTGGTGTAGAGCGGCACCTCGAGCTCGTGCGCGGCCGCCAGCACCGAGCGCCGGCTCAGGCCCAGCGCCGTTTCCCGCTCCCGCACGTATCCGCCCAGGAGATAGTGGTACTCGGCCGTGCTCATCGGCCGCTGGAACTCCGGCCGGGCCGACACCTCGCGGACGAACTTGTCGGTCGAGAGCAGCACGCTGTAGTCGAAGAAGATGTCGTAGATCCGCACCACGCCCTTGTCGCGCAGCTCGACATCGTCCGCGGTGGGGGTGCCGCGGTGCATCGGCAGGCCGAGCGCGAAGTGGGCGTCGTGGTAGAGATTCGCGCCGGTCGAGATGACCCAGTCCACGAAGCCGGCTTCCATGAGCGGAATGAGGCAGCTCATGCCGATGCCCGCGGGCGTCATGGCGCCGGTGAGCGTCATGCCCACCGTGGTGTCCGCCTCGAGCATTCGCTGGGTAAAGAGCTGGCAACCTTCGCGCAGCCGGCCGGCGTTGTAGGCCAGGAACGCGTTGTCGATCAGGTCGGCCACGGTCTCGGTGCCCGAGATGGCCGTCGGCTCGATGCGCTGGCCGCGCAGGTAGGGGGCGGACGGTCGGGTCATGGCACGTCCCGGGTCGGTACGGTGCGGATGTGCTCCGCGGTCATGCGCGCCACCTCGTCGACCGGCTTTTCGGCGCGGGCTTCGATCACGATGCGGGCGGCCTCGGCGGGGTCGTCGGTGACGCGGAACAGGAGCAGGTCGGTCGGGTTGATCTTCCGCTCCTCGGCGACGGTGCGGGTGAGCCAGTCGACCAGCCCCGCCCAGTACGCGCTGCCGAATAATATGACCGGGAAATGTTTCACCTTTCCGGTCTGAATCAGGGTGAGCGCCTCGAACAGCTCGTCGAGCGTGCCGTA
>DASSEC010000257.1:0-8031 GCA_035696685.1 Candidatus Limnocylindria bacterium
CCCCAGCAGCGAGCCTGCCGCCTCGGGGTCGCCGGCTGCCAGGCCGACCAGGCCCCCGGCGCGCACCAGTGGCGGGCCCAGGTCGACGGGCGGGCCGCCCACCATCAACCGCAGCAGCTCGCCATCGTCAAGCGGCGCCACCAGGCGGCGCACGGCAACCATGCCTCTGAGGCTAGGAGGGATCGCTTACCAGCCGAATGGCGGCTGGTTATGGGCACCGGCGGTCGACGAAACCGGCTGGCGCGGGACCGCCATCAGAACTGGGGAAAGGCCCCAAGTCGCTGGGCCAACGCGATCGTGATCGACAGCGCGTTGAAGCCCACGTGCATGCCGATCGCAGCCAGCAGGCTGCCGGTGCGCCGGTAGACGAAGGCGAGCGCCAGGCCCAGGCCGAAGATCGGCACCACCCGGACCACGGAGGTCAGCAACGCCTCGCCGCTGCTGGTGTCGGCGTGGATGGCGCCGAACAACGCCGCCGAGCCGATGATCCCGAAGCGCGCGCCGTATTCCCGCAGCCATGCGTTGAGCACCAGGCCCCGGAAGAAGATCTCCTCGGCGATCGGCGCGACCAGGACCACCGCCAGCACCAGGGCCGTCGGATCGAGCCGGGCGATCGCGTCATCCAGGATGCCCGGCACGGCAGGGTGCCCGAGCCGATCCAGGATGCCCTGCAGCAGCGCACCGAGGAGGGTGGCGACCAGCCAGGCGGGGAGGGCAAGGAGCAGGCCGATGGCGAACGTCCGCAGGGCGCCGCCGCGCGGCGGCAGCAGCCGGACGCCGGCCAAGGCGTTGGGCACCGCCACGAACAGGATCGCCACCGCCAGCAAGCCGGTCTGGGTGGCGGTGAAGATCACCAACGTGGCCGGCACCGAGATCGGCTGGCCACTGACCAGGGCCAGTGTGGCACCCGCCACCGTCACCGTCTCGATCAGGGTGAAGATGCTGGCCAGGGCCAGGAGCACGAAGACGGCAGGCCCGCGATATCGGGCCGGTGGCAGCGCCTCGCGCACGATGACCGCACGCACCGCGTTCATCAGCAGGCCGACCACCGCGGCCAGCCCGCCGCCCACGGCCAGCGCGGCAATGGTGACGGCCACGTCCCCTGGAAGCGCGGCATCGCTGCGCCCGGCGCGGAGCAGGACGGCGGCAACGACGGCAATCAGGCCGCCCAGGACGAGCAGGATGGAGGCGACCTGGAGGCCGCGATAGCGGCTCAACGGGTCGCGGGAGACCGGCGCCGGGGACGGGGGCTGATCCGGGACCTCGGGCGCGGCGAACCCGCCCTCAGGCTCCACGCGGGATGTGGCTCAGCCGCCCGCCGGGTTGCGCAGGCCGCCAGGCTCGGTGGGGCGCTCTGGCACCTGCGGCTGGCTGGTGGTCCACTCGCTCGGGCGCGCGGCCGGTCGGGGGGCCTGCGGACGCTGGAACTCGTGACCGCAGTACGCGCACAGCGGCCATTCCGGGTCGGCCAGGCGGTTGCAGGACGGGCAGACATGATGAAGCCGAGTCCGGCAGTTGGGGCAGACGAGCCAGTCGGACTCGACCCGCTCGCGGCACACCGGGCACAGGGCGTTCTTCTCGACCTCGGCCAGCAGCGACTCCTCCGCCAGGGATCGCTCATACACCTCGGCCAGCGTCTCCCGCGGCCGCAGGATGAGATACAGGATCACCGCGAACACGAACAGCAGCGGCGTGAAGAAGATGATCAGCGCCGACGCGAAGTAGGGCAGGATCGGGTTCTCGCTTCGAGCCTGCATGTCGCGGAACGCCCAGTACGCCGTCCCGAGCCACAGCAGCACCACGTAGATCACCGCCATGTTGATGGCGATGCTCACGATGGGATTCGTGATGAAGTCGTTCCAGATCTTCCCCGGATCCGGCAGGTCAGGCATGCGGTCAGCGCCTTTCGTGCGTGGCCCGTGCGCCCGTGGCAGGCGGCAGGGCAGCGGCCATGCTAGCAGATGCCTCGCTCAGCTCCCCCTCGCCAGCCAGGCGAGCGAGCACGCGGACCAGCAGCTCATGCTCCACGGCCAGAACGCGAGCCGCGAGCGTTTCGACCGAGTCGCCGGCCAGCACCGGAACGCGCGCCTGCGCCAGCGGCCGACCCGCGTCAAGCTCCTGCGTGACCTCGTGGATCGTGACGCCGGTTTCCGCGTCTCCGGCCCCGAGGACCGCCCGATGCACCGCCACGCCCATCATCCCGACGCCCCCATGGCGCGGCAGGAGGCTGGGGTGGATGTTGATCGTCCGGCCGCCGAATCGCGCGAAATAGGACGGGCGGAGCAGCTGGTCATAGCCGGCCAAAAGGGCAAGATCCGCGCCGGAATTCGCGAGCGCGACCGCGATGGCGGCGTCGCGTGCATCGAGGTCCGGAAATTCCGCTCGCGGCAGCACCTTCGCGGCCACCCCGTGACGCGCCGCGACCTCCAGCGCACGCACGCCGGGGCGATTGGAGAGCACGAGCACCGGCACGATGCCGGGCAGGCGCCCATCGGCCACCGCATCGAGCACCGCCCCCAGGTTCGAACCCCGGCCCGAGACCAGGACTGCCAGGCGCACGCGTTCGCCGCCGACGGCGTCAGAGGAAGGCGACGCGTTGCGCGTCAGGCTCGACCGGCACCACCGTGCCCACCCGAACCGCATCCGACAGCGTCGCCAGCGCCACCTCCGCGAGCTCGGTGCGCACGACCACGGTCAGGCCGATCCCCAGGTTGAAGGTGCGCACCATCTCGTCGTCGGCGACGTCCCCACGCTCCTGGATGAGGCTGAAGATCCATGGCACGCGCCAGCTGCCGGTCTCGACCTCCACGCCCAGCCCGGCCGGCAGCGTGCGCGGGATGTTGTCGATCCAGCCACCGCCAGTGATGTGCGCGAAGGCCAGGGTGTCGCCGCCCGCTTCGCGCAGTGTGCGGCGCAGGAGCCGGATGTCATCGAGGTAGCTGCGGTGCGGCTCGAGCAGGATGTCACCCAGCGAGCGGTCGCCATCCCCCACCAGCTTGCGCCACTCGCTCTCGTTCAGCACCCTGCGCACCAGCGAATAGCCATTCGTGTGCAGGCCCGATGACGGCAGGCCGATCACCGCGTCGCCGGCGCGAACGCCGCTGCCGTCGATCACGTCCCGGCGCGCGACCACGCCCACGATGAACCCGGCCAGGTCGTAGTCGTCGCCGTCGTAGACGTCGGGCATCTCGGCCGTCTCCCCGCCGACCAGTGCCACGCCGGCGGCCGCGCAGGCATCGGCCACGCCCTGCACGATCTCACTGGCCACCTCGGCCCGCAGCCGGCCAGTCGCCAGGTAGTCGAGGAAGAACAGCGGGTCGGCACCCTGCACGGCGATGTCGTTGATGCAGTGGTTGACCAGGTCCACGCCGATGCTTCCGTGCCGGCCCAGGGCGATGGCCACCTTCAGCTTGGTGCCCACGCCATCGGTGGACGCGACCAGCACTGGCTCCGGATACGGGGCCGGGTCCAGCCGGAACAGGCTGCCGAAGCCGCCAACGCCGCCGAGCACGGCCGGGGTCGCCGTCGAGGCGGCCGCCCGTCCGATGAGCTCCACCGCGCGGCGAGCCTCGTCGACGTCCACGCCGGCCTCGCGGTAGGTGCGACCCATGGGCTCAGCCGCGCTCCAGCACGAACTTATCCACTTCCATCGGCACGTCGATGGGATAGCGGCCATCGAAGCAGGCGGTGCAGTGACGCCGTTCGCCATCACGCTCACGCGCCACCGCTGCCAGCAGGCCTGCCTCCGAGAGGTAGCCGAGCGAGTCGGCATCGATGAGCTGCCGGATCTGGTCGAGGTCGTGGGTGGCCGCGATCAGCTCCGAGCGGCGGCCGGTGTCCACGCCCATGTAGCACGGGTGCTTCATCTGGGGCGAGTGGATCCGGACGTGCACCTCGCGCGCGCCGGCACGCCGGAGCATGGCGACGATCGGCCCGGTGGTCGTGCCGCGCACGATCGAGTCGTCCACCACCACGACGCGCTTCCCGGCCAGCACTTCGGGCAGCGGATTGAACTTCAGCCGCACGGCCTCCTCGCGCGAGCGCTGCGCCGGCTGGATGAACGTGCGGCCCACGTACCGGTTCTTGATGAGGCCCTCGCGGTACGGCAGGCCGGATTCCTCCGCGTAGCCGATGGCGGCGGGGATGGCCGAGTCGGGCACCGGGATGACCAGGTCGGCGTCCGCCGGCTGCTCGCGGGCCAGCTGGCGGCCCATGGCCAGCCGCGCCTCGTACAGCAGCCGCCCGCCGATGACGCTGTCGGGTCGGGCCAGGTAGACGAACTCGAAGACACAGAGGCGCTCATTGCGCATGCCGACGGCAGGCCGGTGCGAATGGACGCCCTCGTCGTCGATGGTCAGGATCTCCCCGGGCTCCACGTCCCGCACGAACTGGGCGCCCATGGCATCCAGGGCGGCGCTCTCCGAGGCGACCGCCCAGCCGGCCGGTGCGCCGTCGTGGGCCGGCAGCCGGCCGAGGGCCAGCGGGCGGAAGCCCAGCGGATCACGGGCAGCCACCAATGCGCGCTCGGTGAGCATGGTGAAGGTGAACGCGCCGATGGCCCGATGGAACGCCTGCTCGACGCGCTGCGCCCAGCTGCGCCCGTGCGCGTGGGCGATGAGCTTGGCCAGCACCTCGGTGTCGCTGGCGGTGGCGAACTCCACGCCCTGCTCGACCAGGTCGTCGCGCAGCCAGGTGGCGTTGGTCAGGTTGCCGTTGTGGCCGAGCATCAGCTCGCCGATGTCGGAGGCGGCGTATACCGGCTGCACGTTGGGCAGCGAGTTGCTGCCGGTGGTCGAGTAGCGGGTGTGGCCGATGGCGATGCGCGCGGCGTCCCCGGCGCCATCGCGCTCCAGCCGGCCGAGCGTCTCCTCGTCGAAGACCTGGCTCACCAGGCCGAGCCGCTTGTGAAGGCTCAGGCGCGCGCCATCGCTGGTGGCGATGCCCGCCGACTCCTGCCCGCGGTGCTGGAGCGCGTGCAGCCCGACGTAGGCCAGGCGCGCGACCGGCGCGTTCGGTGCGTAGATGCCGACCACGCCGCACTCTTCGCGCGGGCCGTGGGGTTGATAGAAGACGGGTGCCGGCCCGCGGCGTGCTGCGGGCAGCGGGGAGGTCAACGGGGTCGTCGGCGTCCGGGACGCGGGAGCGGCACGTGCCGATGATAGCCAGCCGCCCGGCGCGCCGTGTCACGCATCGGCACGGCAGCAGTGCCATGCGAACCTTGGTACCGGCGGGGTACTGCATCGCACCGCACCACGGCCAGTTCGCCCGCAGGCCGCGGTTGCCGAAGCGCAACGCGTGACCATCGGGCCATGGTCGACGAGCGTGACGGGCAGCATCCTCGCAGGAGCAGTTCGGCCAAACCTTCAGCGGGAATACATGCTCCGACTCGCTCGTGCCCTGGGCTTCCTGGCTCCCATCGCCGTGGCCGCCTTCGTGCTGGTCGTGATCGGCGCGTCCCCCACGGCCACCGGCTCCGCGCGCTCGATCCAGCTGCTGATCGCCGGACTGGCGCTGCTGGCCGGCATGACGTCCATGGCCCTGGCGGCGTGGAGCTATGTCGGCTGGCGGCTCAACCGCATCGCCCGCGCCCTCGAGGACACGCTGGAGGCGGACCTGCCCGTGCGGCTGGGGGTCGGCGGCATCCCCGCCGAGCGGCGCCTCGCCCGCGCCTTCAACGCCGCCGCCGGCGCATTCCTGCAGGTCGAGGCGCGTGCCACCCACGACCGGCTCACGGGAATCGCCAACCGCGAGACGCTGCTGACCACGCTGGTGGCCGAGGTGGAGCGCGCGGCACGCCATCACTCGTGGCTCTCGGTGGCGTTCATCGACATCGACCGCTTCAAGCCGATCAACGACTCCTTCGGGCACAACTCCGGCGACGCCGTGCTGCGGCAGGTGGCGTCGCTGATCGCCGACAACATTCGCGCCTCGGACCTCTGCGGCCGGTACGGCGGCGAAGAGTTCATGCTCATCCTGCCCGAGACCCAGCCGGACGAGGCCGTGGTGCTGGCGGAGAAGCTTCGCAACCTCGTCGCCCTGCATCCACTCGTGATCGCGGGGCAGCAGCGGTTGCAGGCCACCATCAGCATCGGCGTGGCCGGGGATATCGGGTCGCAGCTGCAGATCGACGCCCTCGTCGACCAGGCCGATGCGGCCATGTACGCCGCCAAGTCGCTCGGGCGCAACCGCACCTACCTGTACCGCGCCGTCGATGAGAACGCCCCCGTGCGCCGTGCGCCCATCAGCTCGGAGCATCGCCACGCGGCAACGGCCATCGGCCGCTGGGCGAACGACACCGCCACGGAGGCGCTGGCCAGCGTGCTGGCCCCACAGCCGCACCATCGGGGCCGCCCATCCGACATGATCGCGTCACTGGCGACGGGCATCGCGCTGGAGATGGGCCTGCCGATGGAGGAGATCGAGCGCATCCGCGTCGCCAGCCTGCTCCACGATCTCGGCAAGCTGGCCGTCCCTTCCGAGATCCTGGACAAGCCCAGCGCCCTGTCGGACGACGAATGGCAGGCCATCGGCCAGCACCCGCGCATCGGCCAGGTAATCCTCGAGCAGGCCTCCAGCCTGCGCGAGGCGATCCCGGTGGTGCTGCATCACCACGAGCGCTTCAACGGTGGCGGCTACCCGCATGGCCTGCGTGGCAACGAGATCCCCATCGGCGCTCGCATCGTCTCGGTGGCCGATGCCTACCACGCCATGGTCCACGATCGCCCGTACAAGTCGGCGTTGAGCCATGACCAGGCGCTGGCCGAGCTGCGGGCCAACGCCGGCACCCAGTTCGATCCGGACGTGGTCCACCTCTTCTGCGCGGTCTCTGGGCAGGGCGTTCCACCCGACGGCCTGGAAGAGGTCTACCGCCTGCACGAACGGGCGCGAGGCGGCCTGCACCGCCTCGACCCCCACGCCGCCGCCGAGGTGCTCACCGGTCATCCCCATGCGCATCCCGAGCCGGCGCCGAAGCCGGCCCGCGCGTCCGCGACGCGCAAGGGGACACGGCGGCGCCCGCCGGCGACCAGCGCAGAGAGCGGAAAGCCGGGCCGATTACGGGAGGCGGCGGGCTGATGCCCGGCAGGCGTCCATTCCTGCTCCTGGCGATGCTGGCGGCGCTGGTGGTGGCGCCGTCCACCGTGTCCGCGGCCAAGCCCGCCCCCAAGATGGTGACGGTGGACGCTTCGCCGCAGCCGGGCTCGAGCGACAGCCCCACGAACGCGGCGGCGAGCCCCACGAATCCGCCCCCCGCCTCCGCCGCGCCGGCGCCACAGGCCACCGCCACCCCGCATCCCAGCGTTGCCCCCGCGCCGCAGCAACAGGCGACCGCGCGCCTCGCCAGCAGCGAGTCCAGGGCGGTCAGGAACGGTGACGGCCCGGGCAACCGGGATCGGCCACGGCCGCGCCCCGGTCGCACGAGCAGCGCCGCTCCCTCGCGCACGCCCGACGAGGCGCCGGGTGGCGGTCCCGCGACGCGGACGCCGTCGACTGACGAGGCCAACCCGTCGACGCTGTGGCTGCTCCTGGTCTGGGGCACGGGCGCGGTGGGGGCGGTGGCATTGATCGGCACGACCTGGCTGCTGGTGGCCGGTCGCCGCGAGCAGGCTCCTGCCGATGCGCTCGACGGGGCGGAACCCGACATCGCCGTGCGCGCGATTCCGAGCGTCGAGCAGCGCGCGCTCCGTCGCGCGCGGCTGCGACAGGAGGACGACCCCATCCTGGCGGGCCTCGGCCTGGAGGAGGAAGCTAGGAGAGCGCCGTCTCCCAGGTCGCGACGAGGCGCTCGACCCCGACACTGAGCTCGTCCGCGCCCATGCCGATCGAGATGACCTCGCCGCCGGCGCTTCCAAGTCGGTGCGCCGGCACGCCGGCGGCCGACGCCGCGGCCGCCAGCGGCTCCCCTGTCTCGGGCGCCGCACTGACCAGGATGCGGCCCACGCGCTCCCCGAACAGGGCGGCCGTCGGCCGCCCGAGTGCCGCGTCGGGAAGCTGAACCCTCGCGCCGGACGCGGCGGCGATGGCCATGCGGGC
>DASSEC010000258.1:0-2756 GCA_035696685.1 Candidatus Limnocylindria bacterium
TTCGCTACGCCGCCCGATGGCAGCAACCCACGGATGCAGATGTACCTGTGGTCGGGCATCGGCGGGACGGATGAAGTCGTCGCCGGCAGCGCCATCTACGACGCGGTCGTGGCGGCGTTCAGCCCGCCGCTCACGACGGCCGGCGTCACCGGCGGCATCCAGCTCGTCAACGACGGCGTCGGGACGGTCACCGACGCATGCGAGGCATTGCCGCGGGGTTCGCTCACCGGCAGCATCGCCTTGATCGACCGTGGCACCTGCTTCTTCGACAGCAAGGTGAAGAACGCGCAGGCGGCCGGCGCCGTCGCGGCAATCGTTGCCAACAATGCCGCCGGTGCGCCGTTCCAGATGGCCGGCAACGGTGGCTTCAAGATCCCGTCAGTGATGATCTCGCAGGCCGATGGCAATGCCCTGAAGGCCCTCACGCCGGGCACGACGGTGACGCTCCGCCACAAGGCGGTGCAACCGATCCTGCTCGACGGTGACCTCGACTCTGACGTCATCTACCACGAGTACGGCCACGGCTTGACGTGGCGGATGATCGGCCACATGAACGGAACCCTGGCCGGAGCCATCGGCGAGGGTGCGAGCGACACGCTGGCCTTCCTCATCAACGAGGACGACCTGATGGGTGAGTACGTGAGCCCGGGCGGCATCCGCAGGTTCCCGTACCACAATTACCCGCTGACGTACTCGCAGTGGACCGCTGACGAAGTCCACGCCGACGGCGAGATCTATGCCGCTGCCATGTGGCGCGTGTACGAGCTGTACCTGGCCGCCGGCAAGACCAACGAGGATGTCCTCGCCACGTTCGTGGACGGCATGAACTTCACGCCGGCCTCGCCGGCGCCCGAGGACATGCGGGACGGCATGCTCGCCTCGGCGGCGCTCCATGCGCCGGACGAGGAATGCCTGATCTGGCAGGGCTTTGCCGAGCAGGGGATCGGCGTCGGAGCCGATGGGAAGCAGGGGGACGATTTCAAGATCGTTGAGTCGTTCGCCCTGCCACCGGAGTGCGGAGGCTGATGACCTAGCCACGCGCAACCTTCGCAACCCTGGAGTCGCCGGGCGGACCAACCGTCCGGCGACTTCATGTGGGGCCGGTCACGCCGTGTGCGCCTGGATGGCGGCTCGCTCAGACAGAGGTGCTCGCGGGGCGGACGTTCTGGTTCGTGCTGAAGACGTTGTCCGGGTCGTAGCGCGCCTTGATGGCCGCCAGCCGGTCATAGGCCGGACCGTAGGCGGCGCGCACCCGCTCCTCGCCCTCGTTGCCCACGAAGTTGACGTAGACGCCGCCGGTCGAGAACGGCGAGAGGGCATCGAAGGTCGCGCGGGTCCAGGCGATGATCTCGTCGTCCTGCGCGGGGTCGTCGTCCACGCCATTGACGTTGATGACGTAGGGCGCGTCGCGGTGCGGGTAGGCAGTGGCGTCGGCGGGCACGTCGGCAATCGCTCCGCCCAGGTGCCCGACCAGCGAGTAGGCCCAGGGCTGCGGCGCGCGGAGATGGTGCTCGACCATCGCGTCGATCGCGTCGTCGCCCAACCCGGTGAGGTAGTGAGACTTCCAGTAATAGCCGTTCCGCGGCGGCACGCTGGGATCGAACATCGCGTTGTGGGCCGATATCGGCTTGCGCGCGATGGAGTCGAACAGCGGCGTGCCGAGCGACCGCAGCGGCGCCAGCAGTGCCTCGTCGTCCGCGGGATCGCCGACCGAGCACAGTGCGATACCGACCATGCGCCGCCCGTGCGCCTCGGCCGGCAGCATGGGCAGCGGCAGGACGGTGCGCAGCGCGACGATGGTGGTGACGCTCCGCGGCGCGTCGAGCGCCCACTCGCGGTACGCGCGCAGGATCCGCGCGCCGTCCTCCATGGGGAAGGCGAGCATCCCGGCCAGCACCGGCCCGGGCATCGGCACCGTGGTGAATTCGAAGCGCGTGACGATCCCGAAGTTCCCGCCACCGCCACGCAGGGCCCACATCAGATCCGGCTCATCGGCCTCGGTCACGGTGAGCTGAGTGCCATCGGCCAGGACCAGGTCAGCGGCTACCAGGGCATCGCAGGTCAGGCCGTGGGCGCGCATCAGCCAGCCGATGCCGCCACCCAGCGTCAACCCCGCCAACCCGGTGGTCGTGTTGATGCCGATTGGCACGGCGACGCCATGCGGCACGCTGGCTGCGTCGACGTCTCCGAGCAGCGCTCCCGGCTCGGCGATCAAGCGAGTGCGATCCGGGCTGATGGTCACCGCGCGGCGCAGGCCGTGATCGATGACCACGCCCCCGTCGACGAGGGCGCTGCCGGCGACGTTGTGGCCGCCTCCCATGATCGAGACCCGCAGCTCGTTCTCGCGGGCCCAGGCCAGTGCCCGTCGCGCGTCATCGGCGGAGCGGCAGCGGGCAAACAGGGCCGGGCGGCGATCCACCATCCGGTTCCAGATCGCGCGCCGCTCGTCGTAGCCGGCGTCATGGGGCCGGACCAACTCGCCGGAGAAGCCGGTGGTCAGCGTGGTGAGATCTCGGGTCAGCATCGCTGGAGTCTACGCTCGGCTAGCCGAAGGCAGCGACCCCGGCTTCGGCCGCCTGCTGGTCCTGTGCCGCGCTCCCACCGCTGACCCCGACGGCCCCGACCAGCACGCCGGACCGCTCCAGCGGCAGCCCGCCGGCGAACACGATCATCCGGCCGCCGGCGAGCGAGTCGTAGCCGTAGAACTCGGTGCCCGGCTGGACCATCGGCCCCAAATCGCGGGTCGGCATGCGGTT
>DASSEC010000259.1:0-2343 GCA_035696685.1 Candidatus Limnocylindria bacterium
GATGCTGGTCGGCCTGATGTGGGCCATCCACGTCCACTACCGCCGCCTGGAGCAGGCAATTGCGCCGCGGTCGCAGGTGCGCATCGCCTCGATCGCCCGCGCGCCGCTGGTCATCGTGCCCGTCGCACGCCTGGACCAGCCCTCCATCGAGGCGCTGACCTTCGCCCGCTCCATCGCGCCGGACGCGCTGGCGGTGCATATCACCAACGACCCGGCCACCGCCGCCCGGCTCAAGCAGGAGTGGCGGGAGCTCGGAGGAGGATCGGAGCTGGTCATCGTGGAGTCGCCGTACCGGGCGCTGATCGGCCCGCTGCTGCGGTATCTCGATGCCTTGCAGCGGCAGGATCCGGATAGACGACTGCTGGTGGTGCTGTCTGAAGTGGTGCCCCGGCATTGGTGGGACAACTTCCTGCATAACCAGACCGCCCTGCGCTTGAAGCTGCGGCTGTTCTTCCGTCCCAACACCATCGTGGCGGACGTGCCCTACCACGCGCCTGACGCCTGAGCCGCTCGCCTAGCTCCCGGTACAAAAATCGTTGCGGGCACGCGGTGCGCGAGCGCAATATGCGCTGTCGCGCGTCGACGAGGCTCACCGGGGAGGCTGACGCGGTGGAGCGTCTCGCACGCACGGGTCACGTTCACCCAAGGTAGGAGGAGCAGATGACCGTCGAGACGATGCCTCGCATGGGCGACATGCCCGCCCACGAAGGGGACCTGACGATCGAGGGGCACGGTATCGAGCCAATTCCCGAATCAGCTCGCTACGGATCGATCAACCGCGTCTTCACCGTCTGGTTCACGCCCAACCTGGTGCCGGCCGCGTTCTTCATCGGCCTCCTGGCATCGGCCGACTTCCTGCAGGTCGGGTTCTTTACCGGCCTGATCGCGATCATCATCGGCAACCTGCTGGGCTCCGCCCTGGTGGGCTGGCTGTCCGCCATGGGCCCGAGCACCGGCATGGCCCAGATGCCGGCCGCACGCCTTGCGTTCGGCAAGTCGATCGTGCTGCCCGGCCTGCTGAACTGGCTCAGCTGCATTGGCTGGGACGGGATCAACTCGGTGTTCGGCGCAGCCGCCCTCACCATCCTGACCGGCCTGCCATTCGTGGTCTCGCTGATCATCATCGTGCTCTGCCAGGGCGCGCTGGGCATCATCGGCTACGAGGCGATCCACACGTTCGAGAAGTGGATGGCCATCGTGCTGGGCGTCATGTTCGTGGTGGTGACCATCGCCATCCTCGGCCAGGCCTCGACCGGCCTCGCCCGCACCGATGGGTTCACCGGGCTCGACCAGCTCGGCGCCCTGGTGCTCTACGCCTCCATCGCGGCGAGCTTCGTCGTGGCCTGGGGCCTGTACGCGTCCGACTACAGCCGATACCTGCCGCCCACCGCCGATCGCTCGCGCGTCTTCTGGTGGACCGTCCTCGGCCTCACGCTGTCGGCCGGCTGGATCGAGGTGCTGGGCCTGCTGGTGGCCGACAAGGCCACCGGTGGCGCGGTCGACACGATCAACGGCGTCCTGTCGGGCAGCTTCCTCGCCCCGCTGGCCATGATCGCCATCGCCATCGGCACCATTGCGGTGAACGCGATGAACGACTACACCGGCTCGCTGTCGCTGCAGGCCGCCGGCGTGCGTGTGCCGCGTGTCTACTCGGCCATCGCCGTCGCGATCCTCGGCTTCTTCTTCACGCTCTACCTGAACTCGGGCGACCTCGTGTCGAAGTTCGAGAACTACCTGCTGTTCATCATCTACTGGGTGACGCCGTGGATCGGCGTCGTGCTGGCCGACTGGCTGCTGCGCGGCCGGCGAGCCGACGTATCGCGACTCGCGGACTGGGCCAGCCTGCCGTCCGGCTGGCAGGGGTTGGTGGCCCTGGTCGTGGGCTTCGTGGTTTCGCTGCCGTTCGGCACATCGGTGTTCGGGCAGGAGATCGCGGACGCCACGGGGCTGCCGATCAACTACTTCGCCCCAGGCCTCCATTACGCCGACATCGCGTACGTGATCGGCTTCGCGGTCGCGTTCGTCCTCTACTGGGTGCTGGCCTCGGGCACGGTGCGCCGCACGGCCTGATCCGGTTTCGCCTTCCTGCAAACCCGGGCCCCGGTGGCGACAGCCGCCGGGGCTCATCGGCTCCTAGGCGGGCTTCACCTGGTGAGGGCGATGGAAGACGGGCGTCAACGGCAGTGACCTGGTGTGCTCTGCCACCTCCTGGGCCGATGCGATCCACAGCCCATCGATCGCCTTCGCTCGCTGGATCAGGGTCTCCAGCGCCGCGGCGCGCGAGGCGCGGCCCGAGATGAACGGGTGGTTGGTCAGCACGAACAGCCCGCCCTCTTCGACCAG
>DASSEC010000260.1:0-5494 GCA_035696685.1 Candidatus Limnocylindria bacterium
TGCGCCCATGCCACGTACCAAGACCGCGGCCCGTCCGACCGAGCACGACGCCGCGCTGGCGCGGCAGATCGGTGAGCGCATCCGGGAGGCACGGCGGCGAGCCGGCCTGACGCAGCAGCAGCTCGCCGGCGACCGATACACGAAGGCCTACGTCAGCGCCCTGGAGACGGGCATCGCCCGTCCGTCCATGGTGGCGCTCAGCTTCCTTTCGGAGCGGCTTGGGCTACCGCCCAGCCACTTCCTGGATGAACAGACGCCGGCCTGGACCCGCCTCGAGGTGGACATGCAGCTCGCCTCGGGCGAGTGGCAGGCCGCGGCGGACGGCTACGAAGCGCTGCTGGCTGACGCGAACGATGACCAGGTGCGCGCCGAGATCCTTCGTGGCCAGGCGGAGGCCCTGGTGCGCCTGGATCGCGGCCGCGAGGCGGTGGCGGCCGCGGCCGAGGCAGCTCGCATCTTCGCTTCGTTGGGCCGCATCTCGGAGGAGGCGCTGAGCCGCTACTGGCTCGCCTACGGCCTCTACCTGTCCGATGCCGAGGCCGATGCGCGCAGCATGCTCGAAGGCCTGATCGCCCGGGTGCGAGCCGGCCTGAAGGTCGAGCCTGAATTCGAGATGCGGCTTCTCATCGCCCTGGCGGCCGTGGAATCGAAGACGGGCAACTTCGCCGAGTCGCTGGCTCACCTGGAAGCCGCGCGCGGCATGGCCGATGACCTCGACGATCGTCGGCGCGCCATGTTCCTGTTCAACCTGGCGATCAACTACCGCGAGATGGGAGACGTGGAAGCGGCCATCCGTGCCGGCACGCAGGGGCTCGCCCTGCTGCGCGCCGCCGGCTCCTCGTTCGAATCCGCGCAGATCGAGAACGACCTGGCCCTGGCGTACCTCGCCACCGGCAACGTTGGCCGCGCGCGCGAGCTCGCCGGCGAGGCCCGCCGCGAGTTCGAGCATGCCGGCGACGACCGCTACCTGGCCGCGGTGCTCGATACCGAGGCGCAGGTGGCGCTGGCTTCAGGAGCGGGGGCCGAGGCCCTCGACCTGGCGCGTCGCGCGGTGGACCTGGCCAAGCGATCCGGCAACGCCATGGCTGAGCTGGGCGCAATGCTGACCGAGGCTCGCGCACTCCGCGTGTCCGGCGACCCGCAACAGGCCGAAACCCGGTACGGGGAAGCGGCCGCCATCGCCCGCGAGGGCAGCGTCCCGTCCCGCCTGCGCGACGTCCTGCGCGAATGGGCGCAGCTCCGCGCCGAGGCCGGCGACCACCGTGGCGCGTACGAGCTCACCAACGAGGCGCTCGCGGTCAACTGAGCAGGCAGACCTGTCAATTAAGTATTGACAGGTCCGGTGCGGTGCGGATAGTCTGCGGCCGACGAGTTGGTGTGGGCACCCGCTGGTAATCCCGGCGGACCAGCTCGAGCATTGGGGGAGACGGGATCGGAGAGCGGGCACATCTCCGATCCCGTTGCGTTATCCGCGTTCCGTCTAGCATGGCCGCATGTCCCGACGCCTCTTCATCTTCGATGCACCCGATCGGTTCGTGTCCGGCACGGTTGGTCTGCCCGGCAGCCGGACCTTCTTCCTCCAGGCGCGCAAGGGTCGGGCGGTGGTCAGCGTCGCGCTCGAGAAGGCCCAGGTTGCCGCCCTGGCAGAGCGACTGGACGAGCTGCTGACCGTCGTCGACGACGACCACGCGCCCACGCCGACTGAGCATGGGCGGCCGGCCAGCGCACAGCGCCTGGAGCAGGCGCTCGACCAACAGCCGCATCACCAGCCGCCGCTTGACCAGCAGCCGCTCGACGAGCCGGTTGCGGAAGCGTTCCGCGTCGGCGCCATGGCCCTGGCCTGGGATGCGGAAGGCGAGCGTGTGGTCATCGAGGCGCAGCCCCAGGACGAGAGCGGGGATTACGTGGAAGCCGCGGACGACGACGAGGATGGGCCGGACCTGATGCGGGTCCGGATCGCACGCGACGAGGCGCGCGCCTTCGTGCAGCGAACGCGAGGGCTCATCGCGGCGGGACGTCCGCCTTGCCCGTTCTGCGGGCAGCCGCTCGAGGCGACCGGCCATTTCTGCCTGGCCCTGAATGGGCAGCAGAACTGAGCGGCGAGCGACCCGACCCGGGGCTGCCACCGGCCCACGCGGGCTTCGATCCCGCGCTGCGGATCGACTGGCTTGGCGCGGATGAGCTCGCGGGCGACCGGCCGGGCCGCCTGGGCATGACCTTCCTGCCAGGCAAGCGCGGTGCCTCGGTGCGCTACCCCGGCCACGTCTATCGGCGCGATACCGCGGGTGACCTCGCGGCCATGCGCGCTGGTGGCGTGGTCCTGCTGGTGCTGCTCGTTGAGGACGGGGAGCTGCATCGCTGGGGAGATCCCGACATCGCGGGGGTCGCGGCGGCGGCAGGGGTGGACCTGGCCCGCTTTCCGATTCCTGACGGCCACGCTGCGCGCTCGCTAGGCGAGATGGACGAGATCCAGAGCCGGATCGACGACGCGCGAGCGTCGGGCGACGTGGTGGTCGCATGCATGGGCGGTGTCGGTCGCACGGGCATGGTGGCTGCCTGCGCGTTGGTCCGCGCCGGCCAATCGGCGCCGGATGCGATCGCGCGCGTCCGGCAGCTGCGGCACCCAACCGCGGTGGAGACGCACGTGCAGGAGGCGTTCGTGCGCGACTACGCCGTGCGGAGCGCCTCGGCCGGTTAGCCCGGCCGGCTCAGGAGGCGGCCTTGGCCTCGTGGTGGGCCAGCTTGCCCGTCTGCTCTTCGAACTCCAGCATCAGGCGGCGCAGGAGCGCGTTGAGCAGCTCCTTCTCCTCGTTGTCGAGCGCGCTGGCCACCAACGCCTCCTTGCGCGCCTGCGCTCCGACCGAGTCCTGCCACGACTGCCAACCCGCCTCGGTCAGCTCCACCAGCAGGGCGCGCCGATCGTCCGGATCCGGCAGGCGGCGGATGAGTCCCGCATCCTCCAGGCGATCGAGCCGGTTGGTCATGGCTCCCGATGACAGGCCGATATCCTCCGCCAGCTGTCCGGGCGATTTCTGGTAGGGAGGTCCCGATCGCCGGAGCGCGCCGAGCAGCCACCACTCGCCGCGATCCAGCTTGAACTCGGCCAGCGTCTCGTTCATGGCGCGATCGAGGTAGCGCTGCAGCTTCTGGATGCGCTCGACGATACCCTCGGTCGCCAGGTCGAGGTCGGGAAGCTCGCGCTTCCACACCACCAGCATGCGATCGACGTGGTCCTGCGCCATCGTCGCGGTGGTTGCGGCGGCACCGGCCTTCGTCTTCATGTAAGTCGGATTCTCCACGTCAAATGTCTTGACGTCAAGACATCAGCTCGCTAGACTACGACAAGTAGTTCGACATCAAGAATCTTTCAGTCGAATGAGCGGAGGTTTCCCAATGCAGAATCTGATGGATTATGAAGCGCTCCGCCTCGATTTCCGCCCGCGGAGGGAAGGGCCGATCGTTCGGGGCCGAGGATCGCGAACCTACGGCGTGCGTCGCCGCGTCGGTGGATGGCTCGTGGGCGTCGGGTCACGGATGGCGCAGGATGACCATGCGTCGCTACGGACCGCCGCCGACTCCGGCTGATGGGGCCGGCGGCCCCGTAGACTGCGCCGCATGGCCGCCCGCTACGACGCCATCGTCATCGGCCTGGGAGGCATGGGCAGCGCGGCCGCGTTCCACCTGGCCCGCCGCAGTCAGCGCGTGTTGGGCCTCGAGCAGTTCGGACTGCTGCACGATCGTGGGTCGTCGCACGGCCTGACGCGGATCATCCGCCTCGCGTACCACGAGCATCCAAGCTACGTGCCGTTGCTGCGACGCAGTTACGAGCTGTGGCACGAGCTGGAGCAGCTGGCGGGCGAGCAGCTGCTGGTGACCACTGGCAGCCTCGAGGGCGGCCCGGAAGACGGGCCAACCTTCCGTGGCGCGCTCGAGGCGGCACGCATCCACGACCTCCCGCACGAGGTCCTGGACGTCGTCGAGCTGAAGCGCCGTTTCCCGGCCTACGGCGACTTCGATCCCGCCACGCGGGTCGTGCTCCAGCCGGACGGCGGGTTCCTGCTTGCGGAACGGACGCTGCTGGCTCACGTCAACCTGGCCATGCAGGAGGGCGCCGAGCTCCATTTCCATGAGCCGGTCATCGGCTGGGAGCCGACCTCGGACGGGGGTATCCGGGTCACCACGGAGCGCGCCACCTACGAGGCGGATCGGCTCGTCATCTGCGCCGGGGCGTGGGCCGGGCGCCTCGTGCCTGCCCTGGCGCCCCTGGCCGTACCGGAGCGGCAGGTTCTGGCCTGGCTGCAACCTACCCGGCCGGAGCTGTTCACCCCGGATCGGTTCCCCGTCTTCCTGCTGGACGTCGAGGAGGGCAACTACTACGGCTTCCCCGAGCACGACGTGCCCGGCTTCAAGTTCGGACGCTATCACCACCTGCGTGAGCCGATGGATCCGGACGATCCGAATCGCGCCACCCGACCCGACGACGAGGCGATCCTGCGTGCGTTCGCGGCGCGCTACTTCCCGGAAGGGGCGGGGCCGACCATCCTCCTCAAGGCGTGCATCTTCACCAACTCGCCGGACGAGCACTTCCTGATCGACCGCTTGCCCGATGCCCGCCAGGTCAGCGTCGCCGCGGGTTTCAGCGGTCACGGCTACAAGTTCTGCAGCCTGGTCGGCGAGGTCATGGCCGACCTCGCGATCAACGGCTCGACCAGGCACGACATCGGCCTCTTCAGCCTGGCGCGCTTCGCCGCCTGAAGGTACTGGCCGAGTACTGCACCGCACCGCACCTGGGCGGTTGGGTGATGTTGCCCGAGAGCGGCCGTTGACCCGGAGGTACCACCTCGTCATAGGCATGTCGGCGCGCGCCACCCATGCTGGCGCCGATATTCGTACTCACCTGGATGCGCCCCGTTCTGATGACCATCACCGATCGTGCCAAGCGAACTCCCAGCCGCAGAGCGCTGACCATGGCCGGCGTCGCGACGCTTGCCTTCTCACTGATCGTCTGCATCGGCCCTGCGCTGGCTGCGGCCGGCGGCGACGACAGCAACAACGGCAACGGCTCCGCGAGCGGCGCCGGAAATGCCGGGACGGTGAAGGTCCACGACGCGACCACCGGCCTGGAAGCAGTCGGCAATGACCCTTGGGTCTGCGCCTTCTGGGTTGGGTTCTACTCCGATGGTGCCGAGGTTGGCACCTGGGAGCTGCGCAGCTGGGCGCCCACTGGCGATGGCAGCGTGGCCGCGTCGGGCACCTACGACACGAGCGCTGAGGGCGTCGATGCGACGAGCACGCTGACGTTCGCCGATGGCCACTACCGCCTCGAGTGGGCCGCCAATGGCAGCAATGCCAAGCGGAAGACCTTCTGGATCGCCTGTGACGAGACGCCGCCCAGCCAGGACGAGACCCCGCCCAGCCAGGACGAGACCCCGCCCAGCCAGGACGAGACCCCGCCCAGCCAGGACGAGACCCCGCCCAGCCAGGACGAGACCCC
>DASSEC010000261.1:0-2006 GCA_035696685.1 Candidatus Limnocylindria bacterium
ATCGACCTGCATGCCCGCCTCTGCGACGTCACCCCGCGCGGCCAGTCGATCAACATCTCGGACGGGATCATCCGCCTCACCGATGCCGCACCGCACACTGCCCATGCGGTTGAGATGGACCTATGGCCGGTTGCGCACGCGTTCCGGCGTGGGCATCGGATCCGGCTGCAGGTCTCCGGTGGCGCCCATCCCCGCTACGGACGCAATCTCGGCACGACAGAGCCGTTCGCCACCAGCACACGCCTACAGGCCAGCGACCGCACGGTGTTCCACGATGCCCGGCATCCCTCGGCAGTGTGGCTACCCGCGCGCCGCTGACCTCGCGTGTCGTTTTGCCATCCGCTTAATGGTTGATCTGAGTTCGACCGGCTCACTCGGGCGCTGCGTAATTCGCTCCGACGAGGTGCCGCCGGATTAGGCCGCCATCGGCTTCCTTCCTGGCGACACCGACGACTGCATCGTCACCGAGGGCGGTTTAAGGGCCGCGGCTTCTTCACCCGTGATGAGAACGTGAAGATCACAGGCAGTGATTTCGCCGGCTGCTTGTTCCAGCGGGGTTCCGACACGCTCAGAGTAATGGCCACGGACGAGAGGGGAACGGGCGCTCGATTTCGCATGGAGGAGGGCTATCTGGGCCCGCATAGCCAGCGATACGCTGACTGGCACGATGACTGCGTTGGGCGACCATGCCCCGCGTTCAGGATCGCGGGCCTTTGTGGGCCGGGACCGGGAAGTGGCGGAACTCGTCGCTGGCTGCGAAGACGCGATCGACGGCCGGGAACGACTGTTCCTGATCACCGGCGAGCCTGGAATCGGCAAGACCTGGCTCGTTGAGCACCTTGCAGCGCACGCGACCACACAAGGGATCCGTGTCTATTGGGGTCGCTGCTGGGAGGGTGGGGGTGCTCCGCCGTTTTGGCCGTGGGTTCAGGTGATCAGTGCAATCGCCGAGGATTACGACGAGGAGACGCTTGTCTCCTGGCTGGGTGCAGGGATGGCCCGCGTCGCTCAGCTGGTCCCCGGCTTCGCCGAACGCCCCAGTACGACCAAGATCCCCGAGGTTGTCCCTCGTGAGTCGGACACAGCGCGCTTCTACCTGTTCGAGGCCGTTACTGCCCTCTTCAGGCATGCGGCGTCGGTGCGGCCGTTGCTGGTGATCTTCGATGATCTGCATGCGGCAGATGAACCCTCGCGGTTGCTGCTGGAGTTTCTGGTGCGGCAGCTGCGCGGTGCCCGGCTCCTTGTGGTGGGGACGTTCCGCGACGTCGAGGCAGCGCGATCGCCTGACACGGGCGATGCACTGGGGCGGCTGGCGCGTGACGCGCAGCTACTCAACGTTCGAGGGCTCGGCCGCAAGGAGGTAAGGGACCTCATCGAGGTGCTCTCGGGGGCGGCGCCCTCCCAGGCGTACGTGGCCGCTGTCCATGAGCAGACGGAGGGCAACCCGCTGTTTGTCCGCGAGGTGGTGCGCCTGCTGGCCGCTGACCCAGCTGTGCAGCTCACCGAGCAGCGCGGAGTGCCAATACCTGGCAGCGTGCGGGCGGTGATCGGTCGGCGGCTGGCGCCGCTGTCCTCAGATGCCATTCAGGTGCTTTCCGCCGCCGCGGTGGTGGGCCGGGAGTTCGATGTGGCGCTGGTTGCACACGCCTGCATGCTGCCGGTCGAGCGTGTGCTTGATGGACTATCGGAGGGGGCAGCCCTTGGCGTCGTGACCGAGGAGGAACGCGCCGCCGGTCTGTACCGCTTCTCGCACTCCCTGATCCGAGAGGTGCTTTACGAGCGCCTGCCGCTCCTGGCCCGCACACAGCTGCACTTGCTCGCTGGTGAGGCGATCGAGCACCAATACGGCATCGGATCGGAGGCCCATGTCGCCGAGCTGGCCCGCCACTTCGCCGAGGTTGCGGTCGCTGGCGGGGAGGCGAGCAAGGCGCTGGAGTACGCCCGCCGGGCGGGTGATCGTGCGATGGGCGTGTGCGCCTATGAGGAGGCTGCTGCTGAGTATCAGC
>DASSEC010000262.1:0-6612 GCA_035696685.1 Candidatus Limnocylindria bacterium
TCATCGACGCGGAAGCTATCGGGCTGATGAAGCCGGGCGCCTACCTCGTCAACACGGCCCGTGACACGCTCCTGGACGAGGATGCCGCCGCGGACGCGCTCGCCAGCGGCCACCTCGCCGGTGTTGCCCTCGACCTGGTGAGCCCCTCACCGACGACGGGCCGGCATCGGCTGCTGGCCAACCCGAACGTGATCATCACCACGCACATCGGGGGAGCCACTTACGAGACGCTTCACCATGCGGCGGCGATGGCCGTGGCCGAGATCGAGCGGCTCGAGGCCGGAGAGCCGCTGCTCAACGTCGCGAACGGGGCGCAGCTCGCGGCGCGAGCGTCGGCAGGCCAGGCCGGAGCGGGCTGATGGCACACCTGCTGGCACTCGACCTGGGCACGGGCAGCTGCCGCGCGGTGATCTTCGACGCCGATGGCCGCCAGGTCGCCGTGGGGCAACGCGAGTGGGCGCATCCGTCCCTCCCCGACGTGCCCGGCTCGCAGGTCTTCGACACCGAGCACAACTGGCAGCTCATCGGGGCGTGCGCGCGGGATGCGCTGGCCGCTTCGGGACTCGAGCCACGCGACATCGACGCGGTCAGCGCCACGAGCATGCGCGAGGGGATGGTCCTCTACGACGAGCACGGCCGCGAGATCTGGGCGTGCCCCAACGTGGACTCGCGCGCCGCGGATGAGGCGGCCGAGCTCGTCCGCAGCGGCGCGGCGCGGACACTGTTCGAGACGGGCGGCGACTGGGTGCCCATCACCGCTCCCGCGCGGTTTCGCTGGATCCAGCGCCACCAGCCGGATGTGTTCGCGGCAGCCGCGCACCTGGGGATGCTCAGCGACTGGGCGCTCTACCGGCTGACCGGCCGATTCGTCACCGATCCCAGTGCCGGATCGAGCTCCGACCTCTTCGACCTGCGCTCCCGCACATGGTCAACGGAGCTGCTCGGCCTGGTGGGTGTCGACCCCGCCATCGTCCCGGAGGTGCTGGAGCCGGGCACGGTCATCGGCGTCGTGAACGCGCAGGCGGCAGCGGAGACTGGCCTGGCCGAGGGGACCCCCGTCGTGGTGGGCGGCGCCGATACCCAGCTGGGCCTGGTGGGGATCGGCGTCAGCGCCCCTGGGCGGCTGACGCTGGTGGGGGGCAGCTTCTGGCAGCTCACCGCGGTGACGGATGCGCCGCTGATCGACCCCGAGGCGCGCGTCCGCACGCTGTGCCACGCGGTGCCCGGCGCATGGATGACCGAGGGCATCGGCTTCTACTGCGGCATCGCCATGCGCTGGTTCCGCGACGCGTTCTGCGAGCCGGAGGTGAGCGAAGCCGAGCGTCGCGGCGTTGACCCGTATGTCGTCATGGAAGCGGCGGCCGAGAGCGTGCCGCCCGGCGCACACGGCGTGCTGGCGATCTTCTCGAACGTCATGGACGTGAAGCGCTGGGTCCAGGCCACGCCGTCGTTCCTGCAGTTCGATGTCGACCAGCCCCTCGCCTCGAACCGGGCGGCCTGCATTCGGGCGCTGGAGGAGCAAGCCGCCTTCGCGTCACGCGGCCACCTCGAGATCCTGCGCGAGCTGACCGGCAGCAGCGTCGACGAGATCCTGATGACCGGCGGCGCGGCGAAGGGCAGCCTCTGGCCGCAGATCGTGGCCGACGTCCTGGGCGTCAGGGTCACGATCCCGGAAGTGAAGGAGTCCACCGCGCTCGGCGCCGCGATGTTTGCGGGCATTGGCGTGGGCGTCTACCCGGATCTCCCCACGGCGGCCCAGCGCCTGGTGCGGCTGGAGCGCTCGGTCGACCCGAACCCCGAAGCCACCGCAGCGTACGACGCGCACTATGCTCGCTGGCGCGAGGCGTACGCGCGCGTGCTGGAGCTATCCGAGTCCGGCCTGCTGCGACCGATGTGGTGGCCGGCCGGCGCCAATGCCGTCGAGCCTGCCTGAAAGGACCACCCCATGCCCGAGGCGGACAGCAGCGAGACCAAGCAGTTTCACCCAGAGGTCGCCCAGGTCCAGGAGCCGTTCTTCCTGAAGGGCTCCGGCGCCTACGACTGGGGCATGCAGCATCGGCTGGCCCGGATCTTCCGCCCGGCCAGCGGGCGCACCGTGATGCTCGCGATCGACCACGGCTACTTCCAGGGCCCGACGTCGGGGCTGGAACGGGTGGACCTGAACATCCTGCCGCTGGTGCCGCATGCCGACGCGCTGATGCTGACCCGCGGCATCCTGCGATCGGTGGTGCCACCGACCATGGACCGGGCCATCGTCGTCCGCGCCAGCGGCGGCCCGAGCATCCTCAAGGAGCTGTCTGACGAGGAGATCGCCATCGACGTGGACGACGCGGTGCGCATCGGGGCGGCGGCCATGGCGGTGCAGGTCTTCATCGGCGGAGAGTTCGAGACGAAGTCGGTCCACAACCTGACACGGCTGGTGGACGAGGGCTACCGGCGCGGGATCCCGGTGCTGGGCGTCACTGCGGTCGGGAAGGAGCTGGTTCGCGACGCGCGCTACCTCGGCCTGGCGACGCGGATCATCGCCGAGCTCGGCGCCCAGGTGGTCAAGACCTACTACTGCGAATCCGGCTTCGACCGGGTGGTCGCCGGCTGTCCGGTGCCGATCATCATGGCCGGCGGCAAGAAGGTGCCGGAGCTCGAGGCGCTGACCACGGCGCGCCGCGCCATCGACGCCGGCGCGGCAGGGGTCGACATGGGCCGCAACATCTTCCAGAGCCAGGCACCCTCCGCGATGATCCAGGCCGTCGGCGGCGTCGTCCACGACGGGCTCACCCCGAAGGAGGCGATGGAGCGTTACGAAGTCCCCTGATCAGGGACTGGCGGTGGGCTCTCGCGCGATGGGCGGAGGCCTGCGACCAGCCGCCGGAAGCCTGGACGTGGTAGGCTGGGTCCCTGCCGGTCGCCGGCAGTCGCCGCTTGGTCGTTGGTTCTTCTCGGACCGGCCCCGCGCCGTACGACGTTTCGAGAAGAGCATATTGGAGGTCATCGTGACCACCGGAACCATCAAGCGAGTTATTTCCGAGCGCGGCTTCGGCTTCATCGTCGGGCCTGACGGCAAGGAATACTTCTTCCACCGCGACGGGCTTTCCCCCTCGCTGGACTTCGATCGCCTCGTTGGCGGGGAATCCGTCAGCTTCGAGGTCGAAGCCAACCCCAAGGGCGAGCGAGCCGTCCAGGTGCAAGCCGCCTGAGCGTGGCCGGGCCGGCACCGTCGTTGGACGTGGTCAGCATGCCGAGCGCGGATATTCTGCCGGCCCACCCATCGGTCCCTCGCGGTCGAAGCCGAGCCGGTGGCTCCGAGCTGCTGCTGATGCAGCGAGCCCGGCTGCTCATCGACGACCTCGGCGCAGACCTGGACCGACAGCTTCTCGTTGAGACGGGCTCGCTCGAGCGCGTCCGCCTGCTGCGCGAAGCGACAGTTCGCATCACGCGAGCGGCTAACGATGCCGTCCAGGCCTATCGCCGGGGCCGTCGCGCCGTGGACGCTGACCTCCAGCGGACGCGAGTCGATGCGAACCGGCAGGCGGCCCTCGCCATGCAGGAGAGCCTGAAGGCTGCCCGCCTTGATCTGCTGCGCGCCTTGCAGGCGGCAGGTCGGCGCTATCCATGGGCGGGCGATCTCACGCCGCCGACCACGCGGTCGCGCCTGACGGGCCACGAACGAGGCTGAGCCTCAGCCCCTGCCGCTTCAGCCCGCGTCGGCGCTCTTGAACAGGCCGAAGGTGGCGCCCTGTGGATCGGACACGATCGCGAACCGACCGCCGAAGTAATCATCAGGCCCAACGGTCACGGCGCCACCCGCCTGCGCGATGGCCTGGGCGGTGGCATCCACGTCCTCGACGTTGAAATAGATCATCCAGAAGCTCGACACGCCGGCCGGCACGTCCTGGCTCATCTCGAACGCACCGGCCAGTTGCTCGCCGTCACGCTGGAACTGCGTATAGGCCGGAACGCCTTCCGACGCCTCGTTCGTCGTGTGGGACCAGCCAAAGATCTCCTCGTAGAACGGGATCGCCCGCTCGAGGCGGCGAGCGTTCAGCTCCGCCCAACCAAAGGCGTTCTGCCGGTAGGCGGCGAACTCGCTCATGCGCACGCCCTGCCACATCGAGATCACGGCGCCGATGGGATCGGTAACGACGGTCATCCGCCCCTGGTCGCCGACGTCAAAGGGCTGGACGATGACCGTGCCGCCTTCCTCGGGGACGCGCCGCGCCAGCTCGTCGATCTGGTCCGTGCCGATATACAGGCCCCACGCGGTCGGCGCATCGGGCGACTGCCTGGGGCCGATGCCGGCGGCGTCATCGGCTCCGAGCTTGGCGATCGCGTAGCCGCCGTACTGCGGGTCGGGGTTGACCTCGATCTGCCAGCCGAAGATGCGCGAGTAGAACGCGCGGGCTCCCTCTGAATCAGACGTCGTGAGCTCGACCCATGACGGCTTGTTGATAACGGCGGTCGCGGCCTGTGCCATTACCCGACTCCGGTGCGTGGTGCTGCTGGTCAACGGATGGTACGCCACTGCGATCTGGCTGCAGCGCTTCGTCGCCGGTAGAGGGACGCTGGACGCGCGATAGACTCGGGCCCATGCCGGGTGAGGCGCTCCTGCTTCGTATCGCCACGATCGCCGCCGTCGTGGCGGGGTTCGCCGGCATCACCGCGACCTTGGCTCCGCCCGGCGGCGCGTGGAACGCCACGATGCGCATCCGCCAGCGGGCGATCGTGTCCACCAGCTTCAACGTCGTGTTCGAGTCGCTCGCGCCGTCAATTGCCTACGCGTGGATCGGCGACCTCGAAGCAGCATTGGTGGTTGCCAGTGCCGGCGTGGCCGTCTATGCGACGGGGATCGTGGTGTGGCGCGGGCGCCAGCTGCTGCGAGCGGGCAGCGCCCGCACGCGATCGGCGCTGGTGCTGTTCACGCTGGGACCGACGGCGACGTTGCTGTTCTGGGCGAACGCGATCGTGTTGGCGTCGCTGGCCGTCTACGCGCTCGCCCTGTGCATCCAGCTCTCGGTCGCGGTGGTGAGCTTCTACTCGCTAGTGTCGGCCGCCGAGGGCTGACGGCGCCGGCCGAAAGGGATCGGCCACGAGCTGGAGTTGGTCGGGGCGAGAGGATTTGAACCTCCGACTTCATCGTCCCGAACGATGCGCGCTACCAGGCTGCGCCACGCCCCGACCGAGGGAGGCCCGAGTCTACCAGCGGACGGCCTGACCGGCCAATCCACGACCGCGCCACCTCAGCGGGCGGTGCGAGGCGTCGGCTCACCTACACTGCCGCCGATGCTGCGGCTGGACACGAATGAGCGTCTGATCATCGGCCTCACGCTGGCGCTCAAGGTCGGCGTGCTGGTGCTGGGCGTGATCGCCTGGCAGTGGGTGCACGGCAGCCACGTGGACTTCCCCGGGCTGAGCCTGTGGGATCGATGGGACGCGCCGCACTACACCGACCTCATGGTCTACGGCTACCAGACCGATGATCCGGGCAACCTGACGAACTCCTACGGCTATCAGCAGGTCTACCCGGGCGAACTCGAGCTGTACGTCGTCTTCTATCCCCTCTTCCCCTGGCTGGGCGGCCTGGTCAACGCCGTGATCCACGCCCCGGTGCTGAGCGCGTTCATCGTGGCGGGGGTCGCATCCGTGGCGCTCGGGCCGCTGTTCTACCGCCTGGTGAAGCACGACGAGTCGTCCGACGTCGCCCTCCGCGCCGCGTGGTTCCTGCTGATCTTCCCGACCGCGTACTTCCTGCACATCGGCTACACCGAGGCGTTGTTCATGGCGCTGGTCATCGGCTCGTTCCTGGCCGCTCGCACCGGCCGGTGGTGGCTAGCGGGGCTGGTTGGTGGGCTGGCGGCGCTGACGCGGATCAACGGCCTTGTCCTGCTGCTGGCGCTGCCGGTGGAGGCGGCCACCCAGTGGTACATGACCCCGCCGGACTCTCGGCGATTCCGCTGGGAGTGGCTGGCCATCGGGCTGGTGGGAGTGGGGTTCGGGGTCTACCTGCTGCTGAATCTCGCGCTGTACGGCACGCCGTTCCAGTTCCTGATCGTGCAGCACGACCACTGGTTCAAGTCGCTGGCCTCACCGGTGGATGCCATCAACGGCGCGCTGGGCTGGCTCAGCTCCAACAACCCCGACGAGCGGCTGATGTACGGCTTCATGGAGCTGCTGTTCGTGGTGATAGGCGCCCTTGGAACGGTGGTCGCGGCGTTCCGTTTCCGGCCGTCATGGTTCGCCTGGATGCTTGGCAACCTGGTGCTGTTCGTGTCGACGTCGTTCCTGCTGTCGACGCCGCGCTACGCGCTGACCCTCTTCCCGCTGTTCGTCATGCTGGCGCTGCCGACCCGGCGCGCGTGGGCGCTTGGCGGCGTCTCGGCCATCTCCGTGGCGGGCTTCGTCTACTTCGCGTCCCGGTTCGCGACGGGGGCCTGGGCGTTCTGAACATGGCGATGCCCGCCGCAAGGGCGGGCATGAAAATGTCCCGAAGGAACCGCGGCGACCGTTGATGTGATCTCCAGTCGGCCAGCTGCCCCTTCGGGACACCAGAAGCATGGCAGCGGGTGGTGCGTCCTGGCAAGGGGAGCTGTCCACGATTTGTGTGGAGAAATCGAAAGT
>DASSEC010000263.1:0-8424 GCA_035696685.1 Candidatus Limnocylindria bacterium
AAGGGCTCCTCGGGCATCCGCTCCGCCGCCGAGGCGGAACCCGTGGTGACAGCGGCGCGCATCACCCGGTAGCCACGCCATGCGAGGTAGCCCACGTAGAACAGCGAGAGGACGATCGCCCCCTGCAGCAGCCGCGCCACCACGACCGACGTGATCGACAGCCAGCCGACCAGCGCGGCGCCGGCGAGGATGGCTCCGGCGAGGAGCCTACTCGCCATCTGGGCTCGCAACCTCCCTGCCGCCGAGCCCGTCGCGTTCGAGTGCGGCGCCCGGCACCCCGGCATCGCCACTCTCCTCCGCATCGCCAGTCCCTCTGGCATCGCCGGCACCCTGCTGGCGGTGAAGCCCCGACGCTGCGTTGTGCCGCCACGAAGCGATCCCCGCGACGAGCGTGGCAATGCCCAGCAGGCCCATCACCACCGGGATGCCAGCACCTCGGAACACCAGGTTCAGCAGGTCGGCGGCGGCGGGCGCGATGAGCACCGGCAGGAAGGATGCGACCGAAAGCAACGTGTTCAGGATCCCGAAGATCCGGCCGCGCACGCCGGTGGGCAGCTCTTCCTGCAGGGCGGTCTGCGAGGGAATGGCCACGAAGGCGTACTCGACGCCGGCCGTTACGGCAATCACGACCACCAGGGCGATGAGCGAGATGATCGGCGACAGCGAGTCCGGCAGGCTGTCCTCGATCGGTCCGAATGCCGGAGCCAGGAAGGTAGTGATCGGCTTGACCAGCGCCAGGCCGATCAACGTCACCCCCATGGCCACCAGCCCGAGGTCGATCACCAGCCGGCGCGGCAGGGTCTTGCCGTACGCGTTCAGGAAGAGAATGCCGGTCACCGCTCCCAGCCCGGCTGGGCCCATCACGAAGAAGAAGTCCTGAGGCCGCAGGCGCAGGATGTCGGTCGCGAACCCGGGGCCGATGGCGCCCATCACGCCGATCAGGCTGGCGGCGATGCCCAGGTAGGCCAGCGACCATGCGATCCGCCGATTGGCCCGCACGAAACCGATGCCCTCCCGAACCTCGTCCACCACCGCTCGCAGGGCATGTGCCGCGGTCGACGGCGCGGGCAGCGCCACGCGCTCCGGCCGGCAGGCGGGCAGCGGCACGATGGCGGCGGCGGCCAGCCCGAACATCACGGCCACCACCACGTACACGACGTTGGCGCCGGCGGTCGTCAGCAGCAGCGGTCCCAGGAAGCCGAAGCCAATGGCGAACGTGGCGTTCACGGTCAGCACGAACACCGAGTTGGCTGCCATCAGGTGGCGTCGGTCCACGATGCGGGGAATGGCGGTGAGCTCGGCCGGCGCAAAGAACGCCGTGACCGTGGCGATCAGCAGGTTGATGAACAGGATGAGCGCCACGTTCGCGCCGACGAAGATGAACAGCACGGTGCCGCCGGCGCGCAGCAGGTTGGCGGCGAGCATGATCAGGCGGGCGTCGCTGCGCTCCACGAACACGCCGGCCACCGCGCTGAAGATGACCGCCGGCACGAGGAAGGTGAGGATCAGCACCGCGTTGGCCGTGTTCGACCCGGTGGCTGCGACCACCGTCGCCATCAGCGCGGCGAGCACCATGTTGTTCGCGAGCTGGCTCAGCAGCTGGGCGGTCCACAGCAGCACGAAGCTGCGATTCCGGAAGACGCTGCCTGCCCCCGACAGGTCCTGGCTGCCGATGTCCTGTGGCAGCTCCAGGTGGGTCACGCGCCGTGCTCCAGGTGGCTGAGGTAGCGCCGCTCGACATCCAGGCGATCCATCAGGATCCGATGGCTGCATCCGGCGCACACCAGGCCGATGTCGGCGCCGATGCGCTGCACTCGCCACTCGTGGCTGCCGCACGGATGTGCCTTGCGCAGGCGGATCAGGTCACCGACGTGCAGCTCGACAGCCGTCAACCTCACTCCCCGCTCTCCGCCGCGGTGGCGCCGGTGAAGGAGAAGCGGCCGATGCGCAGCGCCGGGACCCGCGCGTTGATGCCGCTGTATTCAGCGCCCACCATCTTCGTCTGGGCTCCGATCGCGTCGATCCTGCTGAAGGCAGCGGGAATCTCCTCGGTGAAGCGCAGGTTGCGCACCGGGCGGACGATCCGACCGTGCTCGATCAGGAACGTGCCGTCCTTGGTCATGCCGGTCAGCACGCCCTTGCGCGCATGGACGATGTTCACGTAGTGGAAGCGCGTCACCCACAGGCCGCGATCGATCGACGACAGCATCGTCTCCTTGGAACTCGAGCCCGGGGCCATGAACAGGTTCCATGCCAGCGGGCCGAACGTGTTCGGCGCCGGCAGGGCGTGACCGGTGGACGGCACGCCGGCGCGCCGCGCGGTGGCCGTGTCGTGGACCAGCCCGGTGGCCACGCCATCGGTCACCAGGTCGACCCGGTGCTTCGCCACGCCCTCGAAATCAGTGGCCGTGGGCAGCCCGGTTGGATCGTTGCCGTCGTCCCAGATGCAGACGTTGGCGCCCATCACCTGCTTCCCCAGCTCCATGAAGCTGCGCCCCTCTTCCACGGCCAGGGCGGAGAAGCCGGCGTAGGACAGGTACTCCAGGACCGTCTGGACGGCGTACTCCTCGAGTATGACGTCGTACTCGCCTGGCTCGAGGTCGGTCGCGCCGACTGAGCGAACGGCCTTGTCGGCTGCCTCCTCGCCCACGGCACCTGCGTCGATGGCGCCGATATCGCTGCTGATCGCCTGCGCGTAGCCGGACGCCCGATCCTCGCCGGTCATCACCGTCAGCAGCTTCGCCTGGGTGGCGGCATGCTGGGAGCGCAGCCCGTTGGTATTGGCGATGGCGATGGTGCTGGCCTCAGTCGAGAAGGCGCCACTGGCCACCAGGTTCGCGGCCTGGGCGGCGGCGATCACCGCGCGCGCGCCATCGGCGCGCCGATCCGGAGCCGCTTCGGCCGTCGCGGTCACGAACCCCAGGTCGCTCTCGCCGCAGCCGGCGTCGGCTGCGGCCAAGGGCGGCTGGTCGGGGTTCGGCGCGGAGCGGCGGCAGATCTCCTGTGCTCGCGCCACCACTTCCGCCAGTCCCTGGTCGTCGAGCCGGTTGGTGCTGGCCACGCCGGTGCGGCCGTCGTCCACCACCCGCAGGCGCAGGGTGGCATCGTGCTCGGCGACGTTCTGGTGGATCCGCGACCCGGCGAACCGGGTCAGCGCGGCGTCCCGGGACAGGTACAGGACCTCCGCATCGCCGCGCACCATCCGCAGGGCAAGGTCCACCACCTCGTCCGGCGCCGCGCGGCGATCCGTGTGGCTGGCTACCACTTGCCCACTCCAACCCGCACGTTGCGGAATCGCGCCGGCGCCGCGCCATGGCCGACGCGATGGGTCTGCATCGGCTCGCCCTTGCCGCAGTTGGGCACGCCCCATAGCCGCCATTCGGAGGGGTCGCAGATTGCATCGCAGCTGCCCCAGAACTCGGGTGTGATGCCGGTGTAGGTCGGGTTCTTGATCATCTCGGCCAGCTTGCCGTTGCGGATGCGCCAGCCCACCTGGGTGCCGAACTGGAAGTTCAGCCGCCGGTCGTCAATGCTCCACGACCGGTTGGTGCTGATGAACAGGCCGTCATCGGTATCGGCGATCAGGTCATCGAGCGTTCCCGCTTCGCCGGGGCGCAGGTTCACGTTCGTCATCCGGATCAGCGGGATCACGTTCCAGCCGGATGCGCGACTGGACCCCATGCTGCGCCGCCCGATGATCGGCGCCGTCTCGCGGCTGGTCAGGTAGCCCACGAACTGGCCACCGGAGATGATCGGCACGTTCTGGGCGGGCACCCCTTCATCGTCGAAGCCGAAGGTGCCCAGTCCCCCGGGCGCGGTCGCATCGGCGTCGATGTTCACGAGCTCGCTGCCGTAGGTGAGCTTGCCGAGCTTGTCGAGGGTCAGGAACGAGGTGCCGGCGAAGCTGGCTTCCATGCCCAGCACGCGATCCAGCTCGATGGGATGGCCGCACGACTCGTGGACCTGCAGGGCCATCTGCGACGAGTCGATGACCAGCGTGGTGGTCTCGGATGGGCAGTCCGTGGCACTGAGCAACGCGACCGCCTCCTGGGCGATGCGCTCCGCGTTGTCGGCCAGCGCCATCTCGCGCACCGCCTCGAAGCCACCGGTCACGTGCTGCCCGCCGGCCGAGTTGGGCCAGCTGCGCACCTGCTGCTCGGACTCGTTGACGGCGGTAGCCTCGATCCCCGCCCCGGCCTCGGTGAGCTCCTGCTCGATCCGTGCACCTTCGCTGGACGCGAAGCTCTTGCGCTCACGCGCCCCTTCGATCGTGCCTTCCCGCACGGTTATGCCCTTGACGTTGGCCATGGCCGCATCGGCCTCGAACAGGATGCGCAGCTTCTCGTCGACCGATACCGAGAAGGGATCCTCGACCACCGGTGTGGCATAACGCGCCACCTGCGGCGGCGTGTCGTCCAGCACCACCGGATCGCCGGCGGCCAGTCCGCTCGCCTGGGCGATCTCGACGGCCTCGCGCGTGACGCGCTCGATCTCGCGTGGCGTCAGCACCGCCGAGCCCGCGAACCCCCAGGCACCGTCGACCAGCACGCGGACGCCGAAGCCGGTGGACAGGTTCGAGGTCGCCGCCTCCAGCGCGCCGTTCTTGACGGTCAGCGACTCTGTTTCGCGCTCCGTGATGCGGATGTCGGCATAGCCGGCTCCGGCACGCTGCGCGGCATCGAGGGCGTGGTCAACGAGCTCGTTCATGGCGGCGGGCCACTCTACGGCCTGCGCGACGAGAGGGTCAAGGCGAGCGGCAGGCCTCACTCGACCGGCTTCGCGACCTGCGGGACGAGCGAGATGTCCGTGGCCGGGAGCGTGATGACGGTGGACTGGGTGGCCACGATCGACGCGTCGATGAACTGCTGCAGCTGGGCAATGATCCCGCCCGGCCGCTCCATGGTGGACAGCAGGCCTTCCGGCGAGCCGATGGCGCTCAGCGTGAACGTGCGGCCCACCTGATGCCCGTCGATGAGCAGCGACACCGGCCCCTGGATCGCCACCGAGCGATTCGTGATCCGGATCTGGTCGACTGCCAACGCCTCGGCCCCCGCGTTGCGCAGCTCGTTCAACAGGTCGTTGAGGGCAATGGCGTCCAGGTCACCGGTGACCTGGAGCACGATGCCCTGCCCTTCCACCGGAGCCAGGCCACCGAACGCGGTGATGCGGCGGAGGTCCTCGCGGCTGACGTCCAGCGCGCTCTGACCCTGCGTTCCGGCCGCGTTGTATTCGCGCAGGGTCTGCTGCAGGTCGGCCAGCGCGGCACGAAGCTGGCGGTTGCGCTCGGACAGCTGGTCGACCAGCTGGGAAAGCTCCTGCGCCGATAGGCTGCTGATCTCGGTGGGTCGAGCCTGTGAGCGCAGCTGGCCAACGAGCAGGACCCCGACGAGCAGCGCCACGGCGAACAGGCTGATCTGGGCCAGCGGGCGGCTCACGGCCCGTCCTCCCGTGGCACCGCCCAGCGGAACCGGGTGCTGCCGACGAACGCGGGGATCTGCAGGTCGGTGGCTGCCTGGGCAGCGAACTCCAGCCCGAAGAAGTCGATCCGGTGCGCCACGCGGCCGCGGAACGCCGGACTGGCCTGGAAGCGGTCGAGCAACCCGTCGGTGCCGATGGCCTGGATGCGGAACGGCGGCGACAGGAACGCGGTGTTGACCAGCACCGAGGCGCCCACGCCGTAGATCGAGGATGTGGCGACCAGCCGTTCGTCGTTGATTGCGATGGCCTCCGCGCCAGAGGCCCACAGCGCGGCCACGATGTCGCGCAGGTCGTCCACGAGCACGATGAAGTTCGCCGGGTTCTCGCCCTGCGGGACGACCCGCTTGGAGTCAGCGATCTCGACGATGACGCCGGGTCCCGTCACCGCCGTGAGCCCCACGCTGAGTCGCGCCGCGGCGAGCTGGTCGTTCACCTGCTTCAGCGCCGCCGAGTCGCTGGTCTGCTCGGCCTGCACGCGCTGGACTTCGGCCTCAGCTGCGGCGATCTGCGAGCGCAGGTCGTTCTGCTCGCCCTCGAGCGTGGTGATCTGTCGCGCCAGGGTCTGCTGTGCCGAAGTCGTGAACGCCTCGCGCGCCACCGAGCTGTTCCACTGCATGGCGCCCACGAAGCCGACGACACACAGTGCCAGTGCGATCGAGACCGCCCAGCCGGCCTGGGGCCGTCGCCGATTGCGAGCAGCAGCGGTCATGTACCGCTCCTGTCGCCGCGCACGCGACGCGTGGCCAGCACGGTGGCACCAATCCCTCCGATCACCAGCACCACCGCCACCAGCACCACCACCCAGCCGAGGGTGCTGTCACCCGCCGACCCGTGGCCGGCCGTTGGATTCGGCACGCCCGGCTGGCTGGAACCCTGCGCCGCGCCGGGCTTGCGCACGTTGGACGGCGGCAGCGGCGCTGCGGCGACCGGGTGCGGCTCATCAGCGCCGAACGAGTCGTAGTAGTCGGCGAAGAGCCGATCGGCAGACACGCCGCTTGCGGCCGACAGGGCCTCATCGTCCGAGGCGCCGCCGCGATACGCGCCGGCCAGGCGTGCAATGGATCCCTCGCCGTACTTGCTGATCAGCATGTCGATCATGCTCGTGCCCATCGCGTACGAAAGACTGGATCCTCGGCTGCCAAATGGGAAGTCATACGCGATCGCGTCGAAACTGAACAGGCCTCCCGAATCGGCCTCGGCCTGGACGATCGCGCGCTGCTCATCCGCCGAGCGGTGCTCGGACCAGGTCGCAAAGCCCTCGTTGATCCATTTGGCCGGCTCGTGGAAGGGATTGTCAGTCGCGTCGTGAAAGACGACGTGCGTGACCTCGTGGACGATCGTCGTCTCGAGGTAGTCGCGCGACCCTGCGCCCAGCCACATGAAGATCGTGCGGACCTGCGGGAAGGTGGCGGCCCCGAACCACTCTCGCGCGCCCGGCCCCAGCGCGCCGAAGAAGTCGTCCCGCGAGTCGTAGACAAAGATGTCCACCGGGCCGACCATCTGGTGCTGCAGCAGCTGCTCAGCCCGTGACGCGCCCTCCGCGCTGAGCGTGCCGAATCGCCGCGCCACGCCCTCCGACCCGCCATACCAGTGGACGGTCGCCTGGCCGATCACCGCCGAGTGCCAATCCAGTCCCGGGCGGTCGTCGTCGTACAGCAGCGTCTGCTCGGAGCTCAGCAGCTCCCGGTCGCCGTCCGTCGCCCGCCACTGATATTGGATCTGGGTGTTCGGCGTCACGTAGCGCTTCGCCGCATCCCACACGTACTCCGCCTGGTCGCCGGCCACGCGCGCCGGCGCGATCAGCGTCGACTCGGAGCCGGCGAAGCGCAGCAGCAGCTCCACCTGCTGAGGCGCGCCGCCGACCAGGTCGACGCGGAACGTCATCTGCCGACCGAACGTCGCATCGGCGCTGGAAGGACCGAACCCCGTGAAGCCGAGGGCCGCGCCCATGGACAGCACCACCAGCTGCCCGGCTAGCGCCGTGGCCACGACCAGGCGAGTCAGCCGTCCCATGACACGCGCCCGAAGTCCAGGAGGCCGATGGTCAGATTCCCCAGCCCACGCAGGCCGGGTCGCACCAGCCACCAACTGGCCGGATACGACCACGGGATGACCGGCACCTGGTCGTCGACGTGGGCGTCGACATCGGCATAGGCGGCCGCCTGCGCCGAATCAGAGGAGGCCGATGAGGCGCGCTGCAGCAGATCAACGAAGGCCTGGTCCTGCCAGCCGCCGTAGTTGCTGGCGGCGGTCGGAAGCAGCAGCAGGCTGTACAGCGCATAGGGCGACGGATAGTCAGCGATCCAGTTGATGGTGAACACGTTCGTCGGCTCGCGTTCCAGCGCCGAGAGGTAGTCGTCGAAGCTGCGGCTCTCCACACTGATCTGCACGCCCAGCTCGTGGCGCCAGACGGCGACCGCCGGACCCACGCCCAGGCCCTCGTCACCCACCGTGATGACGCCGAGGTCCCGGCGATTCGCGTAGCCGGCCTCGTCCAGCAGCCGCCGGGCGGTGTCGGCATTGACGTCGAACGTGTCGGGCAGGCCAGTGGGCCACAGCGCGGGGGGAACGATGCTCGACGCGGGCGCGCCACCGTTCCCCTCCGCCAGCGCGACCAGCCGCTTCCGATCCAGGACGAGGGCGAAAGCTCGGCGCACGCGCGGGTCGTCGAACGGCGGCCGGGTAGTGTCGAAGCCAATGTACTGGACGCTCAGCGACGCGCCCTCGTGGAGCGCCGGCCCAAAGTCGTGGTCATAGGCCATCCACGACGCGGCGAACGAGCCCACGCCCACCAGGTCGGCCGATCCATCGGCATAGGCCGCGACGCCATCACTGTCGACCTTGACCAGCCAGTCGACCTCGCGGATCGGCGGTGGGCCGGCCACGTACTGCGGATTGGCGATCATGACCAGCCGCTGGTCATCCAGGCTCTTCGTCACGTACGGA
>DASSEC010000264.1:0-5881 GCA_035696685.1 Candidatus Limnocylindria bacterium
GCCTTCGGGCCGTTGGATACGACGGTCGCGCTGACCGGCAGGTTCAGCGCCTGCTCGATGTCCGGCAGCCGAACGCCGTGGTTGGCGCGGTTCACGACCACCCGGATCATGTCGCCCAGGCCCACCTCGCGGGCCAGGCCCAGGAACTGCGAGCTGTTGCGGATGGCGCCCACCTCGGGGGTGACCACCAGCACGATCTCAGTGGCCAGCGTGAGCATCGCCATGGTGCGGTCGTCGTAGCCCGGGTGCGTGTCGACCACCACGTATGAGTGATGGGCCTTTGCCCAGCGCAGCGCGGCGAGCAGCAGGTCCACGCTCACGTGCTCGGACTCGGCCGGGTCGCTGCCCCAGGTCAGGACCCGAACGCCGGAAGCCTCGTGGACGGCGACGCACTGCTCGAAGGCTGCGTCGGTCCACTCCTCGGGCGGCGAATCAGCCAGGTCTGCGAGGCCCATGCGGTAGGGCACGGCCAGGACGCTTGTCACGTTGCCGACGCCCACGTCTGCGTCGAACAGGAGCACGCGCGAGCGAGTCTGCTCGTGCAGCGCCACGGCCACGTTGACGGAAACCGTGGTTTTCCCCACGCCGCCCTTGGGCGCGAAGATGCTGACGACGTGCCCTTCTCCGATGACGGAGCCATCATCGCTCTTGACCGAGGACCAGTCGCCGCCGTCGGACGGCAACGCCACGCCACCGCGGATCAGCAGGGCCTGGAGGCGGTAGACCAATGCGTCGCCCGGGATCGGCTTGACGGCGTATTCATCGGTGGCCGACGTGCCATCGCCGGTCGCGAACTCGGGGATGTCGTCGCCGAACAGCAGCAGCGTGGGGATGCTCTTCGATCCGTGCAGCGCGGTGTAGAGCGCCTGCGCCGTCTCGGCCGGCAGGTCGCAATCGAGGACCGCCAGGTCCACCCGCTCGCCGGCGGCGAGGCGCGCCAGGGCATCGTCGGTGTTCGTGACCGTGTCGAAGCCTGCTCGCGCGAGATCAGCCGCGATGTGATCGGCTGAGCCGGCCATCGCGAGCACAACGATCGGACGCTCCATCTGAATCCTTCGGTACGAAGTAACGGTTGCGGACCGCACCACTATTGGGCGCACCCACCCGCACGACAATGGGACTAGGGCCTATGCCGGGCCGCCGAAGGTACCGCTCTGCTCCCTCAGCCTCGGCTCATGCGCATGCCGCACTTTGGGCAGTAGAACGCGCCGGCCACGCCGGCTTCGAACCCGCAGTTCGCGCAGACGAGCCCGGTCCGTCCATGGATTGACGGCGAGCGGGCCGCATCGGCCGCGCCAAGGCTGTAGCCGGAGGCGATGACCTGCTGGTACAGCGAGCTCAGGATCTTCTGGCCGATGCGATCGGTGTCCCCACGCTGGCCCTTGCCGCCCCAGCCCAGGACTGCCCGCACGATCAGCTCGCCCGACAGCTCGTCCCAGTGGCTGGCCAGCCCGCCCACGATGGCCGCGTAGTCGGGATAGCCGCTGGTATCCGTCTCGCCGTGGAGAAGTGCGCAGAAGAACGTGTCGACCGTCATGTCCAGTGCATCGGTCATCTCGAGGATGTAGAGGCCGTGCCGGCCGATCGGCCCCAGCTCGCGCCGCGCCAGGACCCATTGCTGCATCTCGGTGAAGCGCTCCATGGTCGGGGCGGCGTCGCTGTACTCCATGGGCAGTGGCTCGATGGTCTCGACGTGCGTCATCGCCAGCGGCTCGACGATCCCCGGCAGCATGGCGCGCACGCCGGGATCGGCCTGCATCCGGAGGCCATCGCTGGAACGCGCCAGGTAGTTCAGCTTCAGCGCGTACTGCTGAGCCGATACATCCTCCTGGACGGGGGTCGGCGGCGGCGGAGGAGGCGCTTCCTCCTTCTTGTTTCGCCTGAGGAAGGACATGTAGCCCCTGGTCTGTGGGTCAGCGCGGGGATTCTAGCAGCGGGCACGGGCCGTTCCGCGATAGCCCGTTTGGCTAGTCCGCGTCCTCCCCCAGCCCAGCCAGCTGCCCCTCCAGGTCGGCAAGCCGAGCACGTTCGCGCTCGACCACCGCCGTGGGCGCCTTGCTCGTGAACGAGCCGTTCGTCAGCAGCTGGCGCAGGCGCGCAACCTGCTTCCGCAGCTCGTCGCGGCGCGCGGCGGCACGGTGTGCGGCGCCCTCCTCGCCGGCGGCGCCGCTTCCCAGCCAGAAGGTGCCGAGCGGCAGGCTTCCCGCCGAAGCGGGTCGGGTCGACGGGTCCCCATCGAGATCCAGTGGTCGCACGCGCGCCAACGTCTCGAGGTAGCGCGCACCGTCCGTGAGTACTTCGCGCTCTCCGGCACCGGACGGCGCCACGTGCAGCGGCAGCCAGGCACCGGCGGCGATGCCAGCGGCGGTGCGCTGGTCTCTGACGGCCCGGATCAGCTCCCGGAGGTTGTCGACGTCGCGACCCGAATCCTCCGCAGCGGTCGAAGCCACCGGCCAGGCCGCGCGGATCAGCAGCGGCTCGCCACGGGTCGCGTGCGGCGCCGCCGCGCCCAGCGACTCCCAGATCGCCTCGCTGACGAATGGCAGCAGTGGATGGAGCAGCCGCAGCAGGTCGCCGAACGTCTCGGTCGTCGTCCGCCAGACCCGGGCGCGCTGTGCGTCGGTCACGTCGGTGCGCCGCAGCTCGACCTTGGCCATCTCCAGGAACCAGTCGCAGTAGTCGCTCCACGCGAACTCGTGCACCGTGCCGGCGTAGCCGGCCAGATCCAGCGCATCCAGCTGGCGCGTCGCGCGCTCGATCGTCGCGGCCAGGCGGTAGCGGATCCACCGCTCCGCGAGCGTCTCCTCGCCGGCAGGCTCTGCCATCGGCTCAGGGCGCGCCCCAAGCACGAAGCGCGCCGCATTCCAGATCTTGTTGGTGAAATTGCGCCCGCCGGTCAGCTTCGCCTCGGTGAGGCGCTGGTCAACGCCCGGCGCGTTGCCCGACACGAGCGCCACGCGGAGGGCGTCGGCGCCGATCTCCTCGATCATCTCGAGGGGGTCCACCACGTTGCCCTTCGTCTTGCTCATCTTCGAACCCTCAGGGTCACGCACGATCCCGTGCAGGTAGACCATCTCGAAGGGTTCCGCATCGGTCAGGAACAGGCCGAGCATCATCATCCGGGCGACCCAGAAGAAGAGGATCTCGTACGCGGTCTCCATGACCTGGGTCGGGTAGAAGCGCTCCAGGTCCGGCGTGTCGTCGGGCCAGCCCAGGGTCGAGAAGGGCCACAGGCCGCTGGAGAACCAGGTATCGAAGATATCGGTCTCCTGGGTGAGCTCGGCGGCCGGACGCCCGCAGTCCGCGCAGGCTGCCGGCCCATCGGCCTCGTCAGACACCGTGATGTGCCCGTCAGGGCAGTACCACGCCGGGATCCGGTGGCCCCACCACAGCTGCCGTCCGACCGCCCAGTCGTGGATGTTCTCCATCCAGTGAGCGAAAACCTTCTCGAAGTGGACCGGGATGATGCGCGTCCGCCCCTCGCGCACGCTGGCCAGAGCTCGCTCGGCGAGCGGCTTGACGTTGACGAACCACTGCACCGACAGGCGCGGCTCGGCCACGGTGCCACACCGGTCGCAGCGACCGATGACGAGCTGGTGCGGCTCCTCGCGCTCGAGGTCACCCAGGTCCCGCAATCGCTGCACGACTTGCGACCGCGCCTCGTACCGATCCAGGCCCTCGAATTCGCCAGCTTGCTCGTTCAGCCGCGCATCCTCGTCGAGCACGCTGATCATGGGCAGGCCGTGACGGCGACCGACCTCGTAGTCATCAAAGTCGTGCGCCGGCGTGATCTTCACCGCGCCCGTGCCGAACTCCCTCTCCACGTGCTCGTCCGCGATGATGGGCAGGCGCCGGCCGAGGAAGGGGAGGACAGCCTCCCGACCCACGAGCTCGGCGTAGCGCTGGTCGTCGGGGTGCACGGCCACCGCCGTGTCACCGAAGATCGTCTCCGGGCGTGTCGTGGCGACCGAGATCCAGCGCTCCGGATCCGGCTCGCCGTCGGCTCCGGCCAGGTGATAGCGGATCGTCCACAGCGTGCCGGCTTCCTCGCGCTTGATGTTCTCCAGGTCGCTGATCGTCGTGCGGCAGCGCGGGCACCAGTTCACCAGCGCCTCGCCCCGATACGCCAGGCCGGCATCCCACAGCCGCTTGAATGCCACGCGCACCGCCCGGGCGCTGCCCTCGTCCATGGTGAAACGCAGCCGCGACCAGTCCAGGCTGGCTCCCAGCCGTCGATGCTGCTGGCCGATGACGTCGCGCGTCTCGTTGATGAACTGCCACATCCGCTCGAGGTAGCGCTCACGGCCGAGGGAGGCTCGGGTCTCACCCTCCTCGGCGATCATGCGGTCCAGGACGAACTGCGCGGCGATGCCGGCGTGGTCGACGCCAGGCAGCCACAGCGCGTCGTCGCCGCGCATGCGGTGGTAGCGAACCAGCATGTCCTCCACGAAGGCCGTGAGGGCATGACCCAGGTGCAGGGCGCCGGTCACGTTGGGCGGCGGTTGCGTGATGACGAAGCGCGTGGCGCCCACGGGCCGCTCCGCGGCCGGCGCGAAGGCATTGGCCGCCAGCCAGCGCTCGTAGATGCCCGGCTCGATTGAGCCTGCCTCGTAGCGCGGCGGCAGTTGGCTGCCCGGGGTGGTCGTCATCCTGCCGGCTCCATCGCAAGACTCCTCGAAGGCAAAACACAAGCCCGCTCGTCGAAGGACGAACGGGCTCGTCGTGGTACCACCTTCGTTCGCGCTCAAGGCGCCTCGCTCCCGCGATATCGGGCGGACCCGGCCGGCTCGCGTGCGACCTTCCCCCTCCCCGCCTTCCGGACGAGCTCTCAGCCGGTGGCTCGTCTTCTCTGTGGACCGATGGAGGGGTACTCCTCACGGTCAGCGCCGTGGCGCGAGTCTAGCACGCCCCGCGTGGCGGTCTCGGAAGGACGCGGGTCAGCGCGGTTCGTTCAGCGAGCGCGGCTGAGCGTGACAACCAGCGTGCCGTCGGTGTTCTCGATGCTGGCGGTCGGGCCCTCCAGGCCCTGAATGGCGGCCGACAGGTCGAAGTCACCGGCGTGGCTGGCGCGATAGACGAACTCGCCCGTGGGGCCCAGCGAGAGGGTCACGCCGCGGACGCCCTCGACGCGCTCCAGCGACTGCTTGAAGCTGGTGATCGCGCCAAAGCTGCCGAGCCCCTTGACGACGATCGCGGTCGACGTCTCCGCGCCGGAAGTGGCCGGCGCTGACGCTGTCGGAGTGGCGGGCTGCTGCGCGCTGGAGAGGCGCTCGTCCAGCTGTGCGAGCCGCGCGGCCAGCTGCGTGTCCGGCGCCGGCGAGTCGCCGTTCGACGTGGTAGCGGCCTCCACGGCGGTCGCCGCGGGCGCCTCCGGCGCCGTTGTGGGCTCGGTCGCGGCATCATTGACCGGCGCAGGCGCGCCGGGGCCCACGCCCAGGGCCTCCAGCCGTGGATCTGCGCTGCCAGCAGGCGCCTCGCCGGTCACCGCCGCCAGGGGACCCTCGAGCTCCGGCGCGCGCGGCATGCGCTTGGCGGCGGCCACGAAGGCAGCCGGATCGGTGATCTCACCCAGCTGGGCGAAGAAGGCGGCCAGCTCACTCTCGTGCTGCGCCAGGCTGCTGCGCGCGGACTCGACGGCCTGCTCGCTTGCCGTGCGATGCGCGGCGAGCTGCTGCTCCAGCTGCATCCGGCGGTCGGTGCGCTTGGCCTCCGCCTCGCCCTTGACGCGATCGATCTCGGTGCGCTCCCACTCGCCCACGGCTTCGAGGTCCGTGTCCGCCTTGCGACGAATGTCGGTCTCGCCCTCGGAGGCCTCGGTCCGCAGCTGCTCGATGCGTGTGTCTATTGCAGTACGCAGCTCGGCGAGGCTGGTGTCGCGCGA
>DASSEC010000265.1:0-16774 GCA_035696685.1 Candidatus Limnocylindria bacterium
GGCGCCCAGGCGAACGCGAAGAGCCAGGGCAAGGCATCGGTGCAGACCTACTCCTGGGCCTCATACATCAGCCCGGGTATCTACGCTCGGCCGAATGGCGGCAGCTTCTGGGCCCTCCAGGACATCCGCGGAGCTGGTGGGACCCTCTCGCAGGACGATGCGGGGATCCAGCTCCAGCTGCAGGATGCGACGCAGCGCGCCCAGTTCAACGAGACCGGGAGCAGCTCCTATCACCTCAGGCTGCAGCCGAACGTCCTGGACCCGGTGACGATCAACGTCCCGGCGGGCAAGGGCACCCTCTTGCAGAGCGGCCGCGGCGTGGTCTTCGCGGACGTGAGCTATAGCTGGTGGGGCGCACAGATCAAGAACCTGACCAACTCCGCCGATCCAACCCACCTGCCGCTCTACCTGACCGACAACGTGCTGCTCTTCCAGGGCAGCGACATCTTCAATTGCTGTGTGATCGGCTTCCACGGCGCCCAGGCGAACGCGAAGAGCCAGGGCAAGGCATCGGTGCAGACCTACTCCTGGGCCTCATACATCAGCCCGGGTATCTACGCTCGGCCGAATGGCGGCAGCTTCTGGGCCCTCCAGGACATCCATGCCATCAGCCACGAGATCGCCGAATGGGCGGATGACCCGTTCGTGAACAATTGGGTCGAGCCATGGCTCACGCCGACCGCACCCCAGTACGGGTGCACGGACATCCTGGAAACCGGTGATCCGGTCGTCGGCATCGGCTTCGCCATGGGCACCAACACGTTCCGCCAGGGACCGAACCCGAACAACACGCAGAGTGCCGATGGCTTCTACCACCCCGAGGACGAGGTGTACCTGCCGTGGTTCATGCGGACGGCGCCGAACACGGTCTCGGAACCGACCCAGTCGCCCTCGACGAATATCGGGCGCTACTCGCTGATGGGTGACTTGAACCCGTTCTCGGGCTTCCGACAGCCCGCTACTGGCTGCTGATCAGCGCACGCTGAGATCTGCCAACGCTTGAGGGGCCGGCTCGATGAGCCGGCCCCTCGTGCTGTCCGCGCGCTACTCTGCGCTCAGTGATCGTTCGTTCACTGGATGAGGTGATTGGCACGGAGCGCGACGTGGCCGGCGACGGCTGGCGCAGCCGCCGCATCCTGCTGCGTGACGACGGGATGGGATTCTCCCTGCACGACACCGTGGTTGAAGCCGGCGCCGAGCTCCAGATGGAGTACCGCCACCACCTGGAAGCGTGCTATTGCCTGGAAGGCGAAGCCGAGATCGAGGAGCTGGCGAGCGGACAGCGCCACGCCATCGCCCCCGGGGTGGTCTACGCGCTGGACCGGCATGACCGCCACGTGGTCCGCGTGCGCCGCACGCTGCGCCTGGTGTGCGTCTTCAATCCGCCGCTGGCCGGCGCCGAGACGCACGACGCTTCGGGTGCCTTCCCGGCCGACGACGAGCTTGCCGCCGACTAGTCGCTGGGCCTGATCTCCAGGCCCAGGTCGTCCAGCTGCCCGCGGCTGATGGGCGACGGCGCGCCGAGCATCAGGTCACTGCCCGATTGGGTCTTCGGGAACGCCATCACCTCGCGGATGTTGTCCTGGTCCGCGAACAAGGCGGCCCACCGGTCGAGGCCGAAGGCGATGCCACCGTGCGGTGGCGCGCCGAACTCGAGCGCGTCGAGCAGGGCGCCGAACTCGTCACGCATCCCCTCGATCGTATGGCCCATCAGGGCGAAGGCGCGCTCCAGGAGATCGCGTCGGTGGATGCGGATGCCGCCGCCGCCCAGCTCCCAGCCGTTCAGGGCCAGGTCGTACTGCTGGGCAAGGACTGCCCCGGGATCGCGCTCCATGGTGTCGGCCTCTTCCCACAGCGGAGCGGTGAACGGGTTGTGGGTGGCATCCCAGCGCTGGTGCTCGTCGTCCCAGCCGAACATCGGGAACCGATGCACCCACACGTACGACAGCACGCCGGGTGTGCGGAGGCCCAGCCGAGTCCCCATCTCGGCGCGCAGCCGGCCAAGCACCTCGGCGCCCTTGACCGGATCGGCGTCGGCCACGATCAGCAGCAGATCTCCGGCTTCCGCACCCGTGGCGGCCAGCAGCTCCGTCTCATGACCTTCCAGGAACCGCGACGCGGCGCCGTGCAGCGTCCCGTCGGCCGCCACCGCCACGTGGACCAGGCCCGCGGCGCCGTGGCGTTTGGCGACGTCGGTCAGCTCGTCCAGCTGCTTCCGTGAGTACCCGGCGCAGCCGGGCGCCGTGATGCCGCGCACGCGGCCACCGGCCGCGATCGGCTCCGCAAAGACCCGGAAGTCCAGGCCGCGCACGGTCTCGGTCAGGTCGGCGAGCTCCATGCCGAAGCGGATGTCCGGCTTGTCGGAGCCGTAGCGCTCCAGGGCATCTGCATATGTGATGCGCGGGAACGGGTCGTTGAGGATCGGGCGGTCCGGCAGGACGTCGCGGCTGACGCGCTTGACCATGCGCTCCACGGTGTCCATCACGTCCGCCTCGGCCACGAAGCTCATCTCCAGGTCCAGCTGGGTGAACTCCGGGCCGCGGTCGGCGCGGAAGTCCTCGTCTCGGTAGCAGCGGGCGAGCTGGTAGTAGCGGTCGTAGCCAGCCACCATCAACAGCTGCTTCATGACCTGCGGCGACTGCGGCAGGGCATAGAAGGTGCCGGGCTGCAGCCTGCTGGGCACCACGAAGTCGCGGGCCCCTTCCGGCGTGGAGCGGATCAGGGTGGGCGTCTCGATGTCGACGAAGCCATCGTCCTCGAGCGCCCGACGGATTGCGCCCGACAGGCGAGCCCGAAGCAGGATCCGCTCCTGAAGCGGCGGGCGGCGCAGGTCGAGGTAGCGGTGCTCGAAGCGCAGGGTCTCGTCCAGGCCTGGCTGCTCCTCGTTGATGTAGAACGGCGGCACCTTGCTCTGGTTGAGCACGGTGAACCGATCCACCCCGACCTCGATGGCGCCGGTCGCGAGCTCCTGGTTGGTCGTTCCATCCGGCCGCTCGCGCACCACGCCCTCCACCTGGACGACCCACTCGGAGCGCGCCGCTTCCGCGGATTGGTGCGCCTCGGAGGCGTCCTCGGCATTGGTCACCACCTGGGTGATGCCGTACCGATCACGAAGGTCGAAGAAGGCCAGGTGCCCGTGGTCGCGGCGCCGATGCACCCAGCCGGCCAGCGTCACCCGCTGCCCGATGTGATCCGGGCGCAGCTCGCCGCAGGTGTGGCTCCGAAATGCCTGTGCCATGGGAGCGTGAATGGTAGCGGGATACCCTGTCCGCGCGATGTACATCCCGCCAAGCTGGGCAATTGCGCTCGGCGCCGCCGTCCTCCTGGCGCTCGCCGTGCTGGTCGCGATGCGGGGCGGCCGCGAAGCCTGGTGGGCGGGCCGGCTCGCGTACCTGCTGGGCGGCGGCATTTCGGGGTTCCTTGCCATTGCGTTCCCCCTTGCCCTGCCGCCGCTGGTCTACGTGTTCGCGATCCTGGTCGGCATGGCGTGGCGCGATCGCCGACTCGGCGACATCGGGGTGATGCTCGCCGGGGTCGGCGGGGCGGTCGTGGCGCTGCTGGGCTGGAACCTGCTGATTGACCTCTCTGACCCCGCGGTCTACGGCGCCCCCGACACCATCGGCTGGTTCCTGGGCGGCGCCGCGGTGCTGGTGGTCGGGCTGGCGCTGCTCATCGCCCTCGCCTCACCCAGGCCGCCGCGCTGATCAGCCTTCCTGCCCGTGCATCGTGGCGAGGATGGTGGCAGCCGCCTCGGCGACCGGCATGTCGGTCTGCGCGCCGGTCGCGAGGTTGCGCAGCGTGACCCCATGCTCCCCGACACCCAGGATCAGCGCCCAGGCAGCGCCCGCTTTCGCGGCGGATTCGAGCTGCCGCGCCAGCTTGCGGGCGCTGCCGTCAGGCCGGACCCGCAGGGCGCGGTCGCGCAGCTCCGCGGCCGCACGAAGGCGCAGCTCGAAGTCGTCACCACGGGCTGACACCACCGCGACCAGCGGCACATCCGATGGCGCCTCGACCCCCGCCTCGGCGGCGGCCAGCACCGCCCGGTCGATGCCCAGGCCGAAGCCGATGCCTGGCGTCGGCCGGCCGCCCAGCACTTCCGCCAGGCCGTCATAGCGGCCGCCGCCGGCCAGCGCCTGCTGTTGGCCGCGGCGCCCCTCCACGTAGAACTCGAACGTGGTGCGGGTGTAGTAGTCGAGCCCGCGCACGATCGAGCTGTCAACCTCGTAGCGCAGGCCCAGCCCGTCGAGCAGTTCCAGCACGGTGTCGAAGTGCGAGCGGCACGCATCGCACAGATGGTCCACGCTCCGCGGCGCCCCGGCGGCGACCTCGGGGTCGAGCTGCTTGTCGTCGAGCACCCGCAGCGGATTCACCTGCAGCCGGCGGCGGGAGTCATCGGATAGGCTGCCCGCCAGCGGCGTGAAGTAGTCGATCAGCGCCTGCCGGTACCCCGGACGGCAGGTCGCGTCGCCGATGGAGTTCAGGTAGGCCACCGCGTCGCCGATCCCCGCTTCCGCGTAGAAGCGGTGCCCCAGCTCGATGAGCTCGGCGTCCACCATCGGCCCCGGATCGCCGAGCACCTCGACGTCCCATTGAGTGAACTGGCGGTAGCGGCCGGCCTGCGGTCGGTCATAGCGGAACATGGGGCCCAGCATCCAGAGGCGCAGCGGGCCGGGTCGTACCTGCATGCCGTGCTCGATGTAGGCCCGCACGATGCCGGCGGTCGGTTCCGGGCGGAGCGCCCACTCGGCCTTCGCCTCCTCGGAGCCCACGGCGCCGGAGACGCGGAACATCTCCTTCTCGACGGCATCGGACGACTCGCCCAACCCCCTGGCGAAGAGCTCGACGCGTTCGAATAGCGGGGTGTCCACCCGCTCGAACGCATAGCGAGCGCTCAGATCACGGACCAGCGCCTCGATGCGCTCCCAGGCGGCCCCGTCCTCGGGCAGCAAGTCACGCGTGCCGCGCGGTGCGTTGATGTGGCGAGCCATCGGCTCGGAGTGTACCGATGCGTTCGGAAGGGCCGGGGCACTCGGCGCCACGCACCATGCCGGGCAGGAGGAGACGAGCTAGCGGGCCTCGCGCGTGACCGAGGTGACATCGCGGATGCGCTCGATCCGCGTCAGCACTCCAGAGAGCTGCTCCAGGGAGGTGACCTTGAGGGTGGCGCTGATGGTGGCCATGCCATCGGGATGCGTCCCGATGGATGCCGCCACGATGTTCACCTTGGCCTCGGCCACCACGTTGGTGATCTCATTGAGCAGCCCGGCCCGGTCCAGCGCCTCGATGCGCACGGTGATCGGGTACGTCTGCAGGTCGACCGATTCCCAGTCGACGTCGATCAACCGCTCGATGTCCCGCTCGGACAGGACCGACGGGCAGTTGGCGCGGTGGATGGTGACGCCCTTGCCCCGCGTGACGTAGCCGGTGATGGGGTCACCCGGAATCGGGGAGCAGCAGTTGGCGAAGCGCACCAACAGGTCGCCCACGCCCTTGACCCGGACGCCCGTGGTAGAGGATTTGACGTCCGTGGGCGCCACTTCGGGGAGCGTGATGGCCGCGTCGTCGTGGATCTCAAGCTTGGAGACCACGCTTCCCGGTGAGACCGCGCCGTAGCCGATGGCGGCGTAGAAGTCGTCGATCTCCTTGTAGTGCGACTGCGCGGCGATCTCCAGGAGCTTCTCCGAGGAGACCGAGCCGAGCGTCTCGTGGGCCACGCGGCGCAGCTCCCGGTCGAGGAGCTCACGCCCCTGGGCGATGTTCTCGTCGCGCTGCTGGCGCTTGAACCATTGACGGATCTTCTCGCGCGCCTGGTTGGTGCGAACGATGTTCAGCCAGTCACGGGAGGGGCCGTGGGCCGCCTTGGTCGTGATGATCTCGACGATGTCGCCGTTGTGCAGCCGGTAGTCCAGCGGCACCAGCCGGTTGTTGGCCTTGGCGCCGATGGTTCGGTGGCCGACATCGGTGTGGATACGGTAGGCGAAGTCCAGGGGCGTGGCCCCGTTGGGCAGGTCCTTCACGTCGCCCTTCGGGGTAAAGACGAAGACCTGGTCCTGGAACACTTCCAGCTTCAGGCCTTCCACGAACTCGGTGGCGTCGCTGACCTCGCGCTGCCAATCGATCAGCTGCCGCACCCAGGCCAGCTTCTCGTCGTAGCGGCGATCGCCGCGCGAGCCTTCCTTGTAGCGCCAGTGGGCCGCGATCCCCGCCTCGGCGACGTCGTGCATCTGACGTGTGCGGATCTGGACCTCGAGTGGCTTGGCGTCCGGCCCGATCACGGCGGTATGCAGCGACTGGTACATGTTCGCCTTGGGCATAGCGATGTAGTCGTCGAACTGGCCCGGAATCGGCCGCCACATCGAATGCACCACGCCCAGCGCCGCGTAGCAGTCCTTCACGTCCTCGACCAGCACGCGGATGGCGTGCAGGTCGTAGATCTCGCTAAACTCCGCGCCCTTGCGCTCCATCTTCTTGTAGATCGAGTACAGGTGCTTGGGCCGCCCGCTGATCTCGGCGGTGATGCTCATCTTCGCCAGCTCGCGGCGGAGGATCTGGATGCTCTTGTTGATGAAGCTCTCACGCGCCTTGCGCCGGTCGGCCAGCATGTCGACCAGCTGGCGGTACTTGTCCGGCGCGATGTACTTGAACGAGAGGTCCTCCAGCTCCCACTTGATCTGCCACATGCCAAGCCGGTGGGCGAGCGGGGCGTAGATCTCCATCGTCTGCCGCGCGATGCGCGTCTGCTTCTCCGGCGCCAGGAAGCCCAGCGTGCGCATGTTGTGGAGCCGATCCGCCAGCTTGATGATGACCACGCGCACGTCCTCGGCCATGGCCATGAACATCTTCCGGATGTTCTCGGCCTGCTGCTCCTCCATGGTCCGGGCCGAGCCGAACTTGGACAGCTTCGTCACCCCGTCGACCAGCCGGGCCACTTCGCGTCCGAAGCGCTTCTCGAGGTCCTGGATGGTCATGTCGGTGTCTTCGGGGACGTCGTGCAGCAACCCGGCGGCGAGCGTCTCGGCGTCCATCTGGAGCGTGGCGAGGTAGTACGCCACCTCCACCGGGTGCTGGACGTAGGGCTCGCCCGAAGCGCGGACCTGGCCCTCGTGCGCGTCCTGCGCGACGGCGAAGGCGCGCTCGATCAGGCCGACGTTGATGCTGGGCCGATGCGCCCGAGCTTCAGCGACGACGTCCTCGATCGAATGAGTCGGCTCCGCCGGAGCCTGCGTACGCGCGATGCGCGACACCACTGCGGCCGGGGCCGCCCGCAGGCGGGCGAGATCCACGTTCAGATGGTATCAGCCGATGTCCTGAACCGTGGTTCAGCGACCTCGCTCGCGCCAATCCGCGCAATAGCGCGGCGCGTACTTGAAGGCATGGTCGGCCCGCGGGACATCGGCTCCGTGCCGGCCAGCAGCCAGGAGGCTTGGGTGTGATGGAGCAGAGCCTGTACGAGCGACTGGGCGGCGTGTTCGCCATCGCTGCGGTCATCGACCACTTCAGCGACGCGATCGTCAAGAACCCCATCGTCGGCCAGCAGTCCGATAATCCGGCCCTTCGCGAATGGCACACGAAGCAGCTCGGTCGCCTGCCCGGCCTGAAGTTCATGCGGACGCTCTGGGTCTGCAACGTCGCCGGCGGCCCGTTCACGTATGTGGGCACGGAGCCCGGCGCCATGCCGATTGGCCTGGAGAACGCCCACCGGGAGTTTCACATCACGCCGGCTGAATTCGATGAGGTCGCCGCCGAGCTGCAGCGGACGCTTGAGGCCGTCGGTGTGCCGGAGCGGGAGACCGGCGAAGTGCTGGCGGCCTTTGCAGCCCACAAGGGAGAAGTCACGGAAGGCTCGCTGGCGACCGCCTGACGAGGACCATCGGTCAGTAGCCCTGGATGAGGCGGCGCGCGGCGATGTACAGCCGCCGCAGCAGCGGCTTCCTGGGACCGTGGACTTCGTCCTCGGTGCGCTCGGCGTACTCGGCGTGTGACCAGGTCGCCCCCTCGTCGGGGTCGTAGGTGTCGCGGTCGCCGCCGGTGCCGGGGTTCAATGATCCTGTGTGGAAGCCGTCACCGCCGGGTCCGGCTGATCCTCCCGTCATGGTCATCCGATGGAACCCTCCTTGGCGGCCATTATCCGCGGTCCGCCACACCGCGCACGGATTCACGGAGGCCGCGGAGCCGGTACCAGAACGGACTGGTGACCAGGTCAAACAGCCCGGGGTGCCGCAGCGGCGTGCCGCCGAAGGTGCGCTTGAAGTCGGAGAAGCCCTTCCAGGCCGGATCGGCATCCGGATCGTCAGGTTCGACGACGCCCCACATGTCCACAGATCGGCAGCCATCCGCGGCGAGGGTGCGCAGCATCTCGGCCATGACCGCGTGGCTGCCGTAGTTGTGCTTGTACCGCTCGTCCCGACGCAGCGCGCCGTACAGGTAGTAGGCCCGCGCGTCGAGGCGCGGGAACGCCATGGCGGCGATCGGCGTGCCTTCGACGCGGGCAATGCCCAGGTACCAACCGTCACCCGCCGCGAACTCGGTGGCGAGACGCTCCAGGAACTCGGGGGTGCGGACGCGGAAGTCGGCGTGTTCGGCGACATCGGTCAGGAGCTCGTGCAGGACCGATAGCTCCGCCTGGTCCGGTTGACGTGAGATGGTGACCTCGGTCCCCTCGCGCGCGGCACGCTTTGAGAGCCGCCGCGCATCGGCGTGCCAGGACGCCGCCAGCTCGTCGCCGCCGTCCTGCAGGTCGACGATCCGACTGGTCGGCGCCTGGAGGTCCGGCGCCCGCCGCAGCCCGTGCTCGGCAGCCAATCGATCGAAATCGAGCTCTTGACCGGGCTCGGCACGGGGATCCATCTTCACGACGATCGCCCGCTCCTTGCGTGCCAGGGTGCGGAGCCCCTGGATCAGCCAGGCGAAGATGCGGTCCGCGTCAGGCGCGGAGCGGTCCCACAGCGGGCCGTGGGGCACATAGGCGACCTGCTTGCCGAACGGCGCACGGCGCATGAGGACCTGGGCGATCCCGCGGATCCGGCCTGCGTCTTCCACCAGGATGCGGATGGGCCGCTCGTCGGCGAGGGCGGTGCAGGCGCCCCAACCCCAAGCCTGCAGGATATCCGCCTCGGGACGCGAGGCCACGAATGCGTCCCACGCGGCACGGTCGGTGTCGTCGGCACGGCGGGCAATGGGTGGCATCGGCTCAAGCCTACCGGCTCGAGCGTCACGCGCGGAGCGCCGGCAGCACCTCGTCGCAGAATTGATGCAGGGTCGCCATGTCCTCGAGATTCACCGCGAAATGCGCCACACCGGCTTCCTGCAGCTCGTGGATGTCGCGCAGGACGTCGGCCGGTGTTGGGCCGATGACGTGGAACGTCGCATCCGGATAGAACGGATGCTGGTAGGTCCGCTCGAAAGCCGACGCGTCGTCCGGCATCCATACCGTCAGCTCCGCAAGCTTCTTGATGTCGCCGAAGGGCCGGCCGATGGTCTCGCAGTGCGCTCGCAGTCGCTCGTACGGCTCGCGATAGGTCGCCTCCCAGGGCCCGTCCCAGATCCACCAGTCAGCGTGGCGGGCCGCGACGCCCAGGGCCTTGGGCCCATTGGTGCCCACCATGATCGGAATGGGCGGATCAGGACGGGGCTCGCAGTACGCGTCCCTGATCCGGTAGTGCTCACCATCGAAGGTCGCCGGCGATTGGGTCCACATCGCGCGCAGGACCTGGATCGCTTCGGCCAGCTGCGCGACGCGGGTGCCGCCGCTCGGATACTCGTAGCCGTACGCCCGGTACTCATCTTCCTGCCAGCCCGCGCCGATGCCCAGGATCAGCCGGCCGCCGCTGAGCTCCTGGAACGTCGCGGCCATCTTCGCCAGCAACGCCGGGTTTCGGTAGCTCTGGCTCAGGACCATGTTGCCGAAGCGGAAGCGTGGGAAGGTCGCGGCCAGGTAGGTGAGCGTGGTCCAGGCCTCAACCATCGGCCTCTCGCCGGCCTGCATGTGGTCCGAGATCCACACCGTGCTGAAGTCGGCGGGCAGGATGTCCAGCACGCTGTGGTAATGCGCAATCCGATCGACGCCGGCCGGACGCGCCGGGAAGCCGTGAATGCCGAAATCCGCCACCCCGCGGATTATGCGTCAGCCGGTGTCGCTGCCCGCCAGCCGGCGACCAGAGAGCCGCAGCCGCGTACGCTGTGCCAGCCCGTATGCGGGGAGCAGCACGCGCAGGGCGGCATCCTCGGCCGGCTTCAGCGGCAGGTCGCGCGCGCCGACATAGTCGACCTCGCGGCCGCCGAAGCCCTCCTTGAACTGCGCGATGCCACCGGTGGCCAGGCCCCACATGTCGTAGGCCGCGAACCCCTCGCGCTTGAAGCCGATGATCGCCTCCCATTTCAGGAGGTAGTTTGCGCGGGCATCGGCGCCCTCATCGGTCATCCCGCCGAAGGCCTCCGCGGCCCGGTCGCCGACCGTGAAGTGGAAGAGCGTGGCCAGGCGCTGGCCATCGCGCACGGCGAAGGAAATGCTGGCGTGGCCCGCCGGCGCGAACAGCTCCCAGACGCGCTGGTAGTACTGCCGGGCGCGGGCCACGAAGCCGGCACGCTGTGCGGTATGGGCGTAGATCCGGTAGAAGTCGTCCAGCGCCGCGCCGGTGGCGGCTGCGTCAACGCCGCCGTCCAGCCGCTCGACCGTCACCCCGCCACGCTCGGCCTTCGACACGTACTGGCGATGCTTCTTCTTCATGGCAGCTCGCAGCTCATCCTCCGAAGGACCGAGGTCCACGATGCGCGTGCGCGGCGGCTGCACCTTGGCCGCTTCCCGCCAGGGCGAAGCGAGCAGCGCCCTGCCGAAGGGTGACTCCAACGTAGCCTCCGGGTCCACCTTGATCGTGGCGACGCCCTCGGTGCGTCCAAGCGAGCGCAGCGCGGCGAAGAGGGTGTCGCGAACAGTGGCGTCGTCCAGGTGGCCTACCGGACCGCGGGGGACGTAGCCGAGCCGCCAGCCAAGCGCGGGCACGCGGCGAAGCAGGACCTGCGCCACGGCCGCCGGCGGCCGCTGCGGGTCGTCGCCCACGGCGATACGGAGCGGCGTCCAGCCGAACGGCTCCCGCAGCTCGCCCCACTCCCAGAGCTGCGGGAACGAGCGGTATGGCGCCGACTCGACGAACGCGTTCCACGCCTCGCGGTCTGTGACCCGCCACGCCCGCAGGTCATGCATCCGTCGCCTCCGCGCCGAAGCCGCGCTCGCGGAGCGCACGGCGCGCAACTTCCTGCTCGTCCCACCACCGGCCCTCGGCGCCGTACACGATCGTCTTCTCGTGCCCCTTGCCCGCGAGCAGGATCACGTCTCCTGCCTCTGCCAGGCCGATGGCGTGGTTGATCGCCGCCGGCCGGTCGTCGATCACGAACAGCGACTCGCCATCGCGGGCGCCGGCACTGCGCGCGCCATCCGCGATCGCCTCGTTGATCGTGCGTGGATCCTCCAGCCGGGGGTCCTCATCCGTGACGATCGTGACGTCTGCCAGCTCTCCCGCCACTCGGCCCATGGCCGGGCGCTTGGTGGGGTCCCGTTCCCCCGCCGATCCGAACACCGCGATCAGCCGGCCGCGCGTCAGCGGCCGAAGGACGCGCAGCACCTTGCCCAGCGAAGCGGCGGTATGGGCGTAGTCGACCACCACCCCGAACGGCTGGCCCAGGTCAACCGTCTCCATGCGGCCCGGCACACGCACCACGTCGCCCAGGGAGCGGGCCGCGAGGTCCAGGTCGAGGCCCTCGACCTTCGCCAGGGCCATGGCCGCCAGCGCGTTGTGGACGTTGAAGCTGCCTGCCAGCCGCAGCGTAACGCGGCCCGACCAGTCGCCGATCGTCGCGTCGAAGGCGGTTCCGTTGGCGGTGGCGTCGACAGCGGAGGCGCGCACGTCGGCACCGGCTGCCAACCCGTAGGTGACGACCGACCCGGCCGCGCGCTCGCGGAAGTAGTCGAACGAGGGGTCGTCGACGTTCAGGATGGCGAATGGCGCCTGCTCGAAGAGCATGGCCTTGGCGGCCCGATAGTTCTCGAGCGTGCCGTGGAACTCCAGGTGCTCGCTGGTCAGGTTGGTCAGGATGCCGATATCGAAGTCCACGTTCCGCGTCCGTGCCTGCGCCAGGCCGTGCGACGTGGCCTCCATGACGACGCTGTCGTTGCCGGCGGCCACCATGTCCGCCAGCAGCGCCTGCAGCTCGAGCGCCTCGGGGGTGGTGTTGCGGTTCTCGTTCGGCATGCGCTGGTCGCCGACCTGGAGCTCCACGGTCCCGATCACGCCGGGTCGCCGACCAGCGGCGCGCAGCACCGCATCGGCCAGGAAGCAGGTCGTGGTCTTGCCATCCGTCCCCGTGACGCCGACCACGTGCAGGCTGCGGGACGGGTGGCCGAACCAGGCGTCCGCCGCATCGGCCAGTGCGTCGCGTGACCGCTCGACGACCAGCTGCGGCACCGACAGGCCCGGCAGCTCACGCTCGACCACCACCGCGAGCGCCCCGCGCTCGACGGCCTGCGGCACGAAGTCGTGGCCGTTGACATGGACGCCCGGAACCGCGAAGAAGAGCGAGTCCTCCTCGACCTGCCGCGAGTCGTACGCCAGGCCGTGCACCTCGCCGACCGGGATGCCGATCACCCGCTCTGGGCCGATGATGTCCGTCAGCTCGCCGAGGGGCATGACCTGCGACGCGCTCATCGGCCCAGCCGTCGGACAGCGCTCCGCGCCTGCCCGAGCATCGCCCGCATCCGGTACAGCGTCCGGTCGACGACCACGTCCCAGGTTCCCGCCCACGCCACCGGCCGGCCGCCGAATCCCTTCTTGAAGAGCCCAACGCCGTACCACGCGTGCTCTGGTCCGGCGCCTTCCGGCGCGATGCCCCACAGGTCATGGACCCGCGCGCCACCGTCGCGAGCGTGGCGCATCATCGCCCACTGCAGCGCATACGAGGCGTAGCGCTTCGGCTCGCCCTTCTCCTCCCGAACCGATCCGGCGAAGAGATAGAACGATCGGTCGCCCTCGATCACGAGCATGCCGCTGGCGAGCAGCTGTCCCTCGCGGCGCGCCTCGAAGATCGTGGCCCGGCCGGCGCTGGCCAGGCCGCGCCACGCAGCGCGATAGCGCTGCAATGACGGTCTCGGGAAGCCGGCACGGCGCTGCGTCTCCAGCACCAGGGCGTGCAGCGCGTCGATGGCGGCAAGGTTGCCAGCGTCAGTCGCGCGGGTCACCGCCACGCCTTCTCGCTGGGCGCGGCGCACGGCGTAGCGCGTGTCCTTGTCGAAGCCGGCCAGCATGGTCGCGTCATCTGCCAGCTCCACGAGCCGGGTCTGGCCAACCTGCAGCGTGGCCGGCTCGTGCCGCAGCTTGCCGAATGCCCGCGTCGCCGGACTGCCGCGCTCCAGGCGCGGCTCCAGCTTCACCGCGATGGCCCCGTCGCGGCGCGCCGCTTCCCGGAGGCCGATGGCCACCGCCCGTAGCCGCTCGCCGGCCAGGGCATGGTCGTAGTCGAGCACCGGCCCGTGCGGGACGTACCAGAAGCTGCGCCCGAACGGCAGGCGGCGGACCTGGGCGGCGGCAATCGCCACCAGCTCGCCGCCATCATGCGCGACGAATCGCCGCTGCGGCTGCCCGTCGAATGCGGAGACATCGGCCCAGGCCCAGTCGTGGAGGAAGTCGCCGGAGGCGTGCTCAGCCAGGAACCCCTGCCAGGCTTGGTGGTCCGCGTCAGCCGCGGGTCGCACGCGGATCACGCACTCGCTCCCCGACCGCGACGTCGAGCCAGCAGCGAGCGCAACAGCCCGATCTCCGGCGCCCGCAGTGCGGAAGCGACCAGCACGTAGATGATGCCGCCCGCGGTCGTCAGGATGGCGACGACCAGCAGCCGCGAGAGGCCGCCCACCAGCGCGTCCGGCAGGACGTCGCGAACGACCGTCAGGCCGCCCAGCATGAGCAGCCCGGCCGCCACGGCCGCCACCGCCGAGCGGCCGGCCGAGCGCACGACGTCCGCCTCCTCCACCGAATCGATGCGCCGATGCAGTGCCCACAGCAGGCCGATCACTTCCAGCACGGCACTGATCGACAATGCCAGGGCCAGTCCCTCGACACCCATCGGCCCCACCAACCAGATCATCAATGGGACGTTGATGGCGACGGCGATGATCGCCCACAGGACCGGCGTGCGGGTGTCCTGCATCGCATAGAAGGCGCGCGTCAGCACGTGGACCACGATGTGGCCCACCAGCCCGATCGCGAAGAACACCAGCGCTCCCGCCGTCCGATCCGCCGACCGTTCACTGAACAACCCGTACTGGAAGAAGACCGATGCGATCGGTCCCGCCAGCACGATCATTGCCGCGGTCAGCGGCAGGGCCAGGAAGATGAGCACGCGCAGGCTGGTCGCCACCTGGCTGCGGATCTGGCCCACGTTCCCCAGCGCGGCATCACGGCTCAGGGTGGGGAACAAGGCCACGGCCACGCTGACGCCCAGCACGCCAACCGGGATCTGGCTGAGCTGGAAGGCGTAGTTATAGGCGGTCAGACTGCCTTCCGGCAGGCCCGAGGCCAGCACGGTCGACACGATGAAATTCAGCTGCCCGGCCGCCAGGCCCAGCGTGCGGGGACCCATCAGCCACACCACTTTCCGCACGCCGGGGTGGTTGAGGCCGATGGTGAGGTCGTAGCGCTGGCCCACCCGGCCGAGCTCCGGCAGCTGGATGAGCAGGTGCGCGAGGGAGCCCAGCGCGACGCCGACCGCCAGTCCCTCGACGCCGATCAGCGGTGCCAGGAAGATGGCGGCACCGATGATCGCCAGGTTGTAGGCCAGCGGCGCCAGGCTGGGGATCGCAAAGCGCTGGTAGGAATTCAGGATCCCGCTGACCACTGCCCCCATGCCGATCAGCACCGGGCTGAGCAGCATGATCCGGGTCATCCGCACGGTGAGCTCGGTGGTGGGCGCGTCGAACCCTGGCGCCACGATCGGGACGAGCAGAGGGGCGAAGATCGCCATCACCAGGCTCAGCGCGGCCAGCGCGATGACGACGAGGTTGATGACGCTGCTTGCCAGCCGCCACGCTTCCGCCTCCTGCTGCCGCGCCCGATAGCTGGAGAAGACCGGGATCAGGGCGGCCGACAGGGCGCCGGCGACCACCAGCTGGAAGATCGCATCCGGGATGCGGAACGCGGCGAAGTAGGCGTCCAGCTCGCGGCTGGCGCCGAACTGCGAGCCGATGACGAGCAGCCGCACCCAGCCCAGCAGCCGGCTGGCCAGGGCGGCAACGGTGAGGATCAGGCTGGCCGTGGCCAGCACCCGCCCCGTCGAGGGCGGAGCCGATACCTCCGGTGCGGATTCGAGCGGCTCCTGCTCCAGGGTCCCCGCCGCCGGCGGCGGTGCTCCCTCCCGGCCCTCGGCGCTCACCGAGCGCTGCCCGCGCCGCCACGGCCGGAGCGCGGATGCGCCGATCGGTAGGCGCTGCGCAGGGCGGCGTCCGAGAGGTGGGTGTAGACCTGGGTCGTGGCCAGGTTGGCGTGGCCGAGCAGCTCCTGGACCGAGCGCAGGTCCGCGCCACCCTCCAGCAGGTGCGTGGCGAACGAATGGCGCAGGGTATGCGGGCTGGTCGTCGGCGACACGCCGGTGGCCTCCACCCAGCGCTCGACGATCAGCCGGGCACCCCGCGGGGTCAATGGTCCGCCACGCGAGTTCAGGAACAGCTGCGGCGAGGGTGACCGTGCGGCCGTGGCAAGCCGTGGCCGCCCGTTCGCGAGGTAGGCCCGCACCGCAGCCTGCGCCGGACCGCCGAACAGGAGCTCCCGCTCCTTCGATCCCTTGCCGATCACCCGCAACCGCTTCCGCTCCAGGTCAAGCCGATCGATCGTCAGGCCGGCGGCCTCGCTGATTCGCATGCCGGTGGCGTAGAGGAGCTCCAGCAATGCGGCGTCACGCCGGGCCATTGCCTGCGCGAGCGGCTCCCCTATGCCGCGGCGGCTGCGGGGAGCGGCACGCGCCGGCGCCTCGACCAGCTCCGTGGCGTCGTCCACGCTCAGCACGCGGGGCAGTCGCCCAGGCTTGCGCGGCGAGCGCACGCCGGCCAGCGGATCGTCTGTGATCCATCCCTGTCGCACGGCATGGCGGTAGAACGAGCGGATCGCCGCCAGGCGCCCGCCCACCGACGAGGCTGCCAGGTCCCGGTCCGCCAGGGCGGCGAGGTAGGCGCGGATGGCGGCGCGGTCGGGTCGACGCCAGTCGATGTGGCGGCGGGCAAGGTGCTCCAGGAACTCGTTGGCATGGCGGCGGTACTCGACGACTGTTCCGCGGGATGCGTTACGGCTCTCGAGGTGGGAGAGGAAGCGCGCCAGCGCGCTGGACGCGTCGGTGGCGGGTGGCCGGTCAGCCACGCGCCCCGCCGGCGCTGGTCATGGCCTCCTCGCGGTCAGATTCCGCTGCGCCATCGGCTCCCGCCGCGCCATCGGCCCTGACGGCATCGGCTCCGATGCCATCGGCTGATGCCGCACCCTCGACCGCAGCCGGCCGCGTCCAGGTGGCGTAGTCGCAATCGGGATAGCGATCACAGCCCCAGAACGGTCGGCGACCGCGCCGGGCCCGCTTGGTGACCACCGTGCCGAGCCCGCATTGCGGACAGGTGCCGAACTGCTCGCTGGGTGGCGGCGCGTTCTTCTTGATGTACTTGCACTCCGGGTAGCGGTCGCAGCCGACGAACGGGCCGAATCGCCCACGCTTGGCCACCAGGTGCCCCTGGTTGCATAGCGGGCAGACCTCA
>DASSEC010000266.1:0-7231 GCA_035696685.1 Candidatus Limnocylindria bacterium
CTTTCGGGAGATGGTGGCAACGCATGGGCGGCTCACACAGGGCCATTTGGCCCACCCGTGGCACACCGGGTGGCCGTGAGTCAGGCTCCCGCCTGGCCGGGAATGAGATGACGAGGCCGGTGGACGGTCGCCGCTGCGCCCAGCTCGGTCGTGCCGGGACCTGCAGGCCGCGAATTCAGCCGGCGGTGGCGGTTCTCTCGACGCTTGCCGCTGCGCCGGCAGCTGCGGCAAGGAACAACAGGATGGCCAGCCACGGTGTGATATCCGTGGGATGGCTGACGGTCGGGCGGACCGATGTGTCAGGCACGCCGCTGGGCGTCGGCGCCGGGGTTCCGGTCTCGAAGCTCACCGCCAGCGTGATCGCCATGGCCACTCCACCCGGAGCGGCGTTGTCAGGCGCGCCTTCCCCGCTGACGTCGACGGTGGCGACCACGCCCAGCCGATGCGCCTCGCGGAGGCGCTCGCGGGCCGCATCGCTGACAGTGCTGGCCGGCAGACGGGCCGAGCCGACCACGATGTCGCCGTTCGGCTTGAGCTTGACGCCGCCGACCAGCGTGACCCCCGCGTGGAAGGCGCTGGGCGTCCCGATGGTCGTGTCGATGGTGAACTGGATGGACAGCTGCGAGCCGTTGGCGGCGGCAGTCGGGATGAGGGCCGCCAGGCCGTCGTTGATGCCCATCAGCGCAGTCGGAGCGAACAGGCGGTCGTTGACGGTATAGCCATCAGCTCCGGGCCCGAACAGATCGGGGACGAAGACCACGTCACCGGTCAGGGTGCAGGATGGCGCAAAGGCCAGCGACGTGATGACGCCCAGGTCACGCACCACGGTGAGGGCAGTCGGGGCACCACCGCCAAGGCTCGAAAGGTTCGTATCCGCTGGAGGGACGAGGGTTGCATCGGCCGCAATGATTTCGGGGGTTGCGGAAAGGCCGAACGTGATGGAGCCGGGGGCCGGGGCGACCGGATCGGGCGCGACGTAGTCCCGGAACAGGCCGCACTCGACGGTCGTGGTCGCCGCCTGGGCGGCGCCAGTGATGAGCAACGAGGCAACGGCGACCGCCCCGAGGCTGGCGGCAGCCATGCGCAAGGTCGGAATGGCCATCAGAACACCTACTAGCGAGCCCCCGCGGTGCCTCCGTGCACCACCGCGCAGATTGGGCTAGCCGCTGTCCAGCCGATATGGCCTATTCGTACCGTTCGCCCGAGCCCTGGCCGATTTCCGTTCCATGCACGGTCATTGCGGTTCCTTCCCGGCACGGTCTCGATCAGATGGCAACCAGGGCGTGGTGGCGTTGCGCCGATGCATGCATGCGCTCGAAGAGGAGCGTCGCCTCGTCCGCGCTGAGACCGCGGTCCAGGATGGGCAGGTAGATTTCCTCCTCCTTTGCGAAATGCAGCGCGACGATCGCGTGTAGCCCGTGCAGGAGCGCCGCCATACGGTCGCGCTGGGCCTCGGTCGGCGGATCGGCCAGCTCGTCGCGAATGGCAGCCAGCTCCTCGAACAGGCGCACGACCTCCTGGTGATCGCGGCTCATGGTGTCGGTGGCGCCCGGCGCGGCCATGTAACCCTCTACGGCCGGATACAGGGTCTCCTCCTCCGCCATCGCGTGCGGGATCAAGTGGTCACGCAGGAACTCCAGGGCCGCGGTCACCTTCTCGTTGACGACTGGCGGCGGCGCGGTGGAGATCCAGGTGGCGGTATGACCGAGCTCATCGATGCGGGGCTTCAGCTCGCGGTGCTCGGCCCGAATCGGTTCGGTCAGCAGGTCGGTAATCACGGCGTCACCTCATCGGCTTCAAATATGCGATTCATGCGGCGGCCTCGCGCCGGAGCAGGGCGCTGTGCCGCTGGACCAGCAACTGGAGACGCGCCGGTTCAACAGCGGACGGCGGTACCTCGGCCGGCAGTGCCCACCTATCGCGGACATGTGCCCGGATCCGGGCACTGACCGCGGCCGCTCGCTCCGGCACCCCGCCCGGCGGGATCGGCATCTGGTCGAGCCCTCCTGCGGGGGCGAGCAGCCGAACGAGGACTGCCAAGAACGCCAGCGTGCCCAGGAACAGGGCAATCACTGCCGCGGCCACGGCGGCCCGCATCACTTCGACGATGTCTGTCATCCGGGTGCCACCTCGCTCGCCGCCTGTCTGCAGTTCAGGCCATGGCGATCAGCGACTCAAGGGCCAGTTGGCATCCGTGCCGGCGGTCGTATGGCACGATCACCCTGCCCACGTGCCCGTGGGGATCAGCCTGAGGGATCAGCCTGGCAGGTCCGCAGGCTCCTTCGTGTCGACGAGCCGCTCTGCCTCGTCGACCTCGAAGAGAAAGAGCACCGTGTCGTGGTCCATGAGCGTCTGCCTGGCCTTCGCGAGGAGATCGCCCGATCCCTCCCCGGCGGCCGCCAGCGCGCGCGCGAGGTCGATCTGGGCCCGTGCCGCGAACACCGGCATCTCCAGATTCTCGAACATCGTGATGGCTTCCCGGAGCGCCTGGACCGCTGCGTGTGGGTCCGGCTCCAGCAGCCCTGCAATGTTCCGGGCGACAGCGGCTGACAGGACTGCGACGGTGTAGTTGTCCAGGTCTCGGTAGCCTTGTGCGCGCTCCCGCTCGCCGGCGGTCACCAGCGCGCGCACGGTTTCGAGGAACGTTTCCGGCGCGTTATCGGGGTTGAAGTCCCTGAGGTACTCGACGGCCTCCACGAACTTCTGACTGGCAACGGCTCGGTTCCCTCGCCCCATGGCGAGAAAGCCGTCCAGGGACGGCAGGAAATGCATCGCCTGGCGTTCCTGGTTCGCATCGACAATTGGAATCGCCTCGGCACGACAGGCGTCGGCTTCATCCAGCCGGCCCATCGTGGCAAGACAGATGCCCAGGCCGATCAGTCGCTGGCCCAGCAGCGGTTCATCGCCGACGCGCTTGGCAAGTTCCACCGACTGGCGCAGCGCCGCTTCCGCATCGTCGTATCGGCCCATCAGCTCGTACATCTCGCCGAGCGTGCCGGCGATCCAGCCCGCGTTGGCGATGACGCCCGACTTCAGGGCGAGCTCCAGGCCCTCTCGCAGGATCTCGGCGGTGGGGGCAGGGCCCTTGGAGGCCGCGGTGGTTGCCGCGACGTTGTTGTAGGCCCGCATCAGGTTGGTGGGGTGGTTGACCTCCTTTGCCAGCTCGAAGGCTTTCTCCATCAGCCGCTGCGCTTCGCCGAAGGGGGCCAGCGTGGTGAGATTCACTGCCAGCGTATGCATCGCTTCGGCGCGGACGACCGGAGCCCCAACTCGCTCCGCCATGTCCAATGAGCGCCGCAGGAGCGGATCCGCTTCGGCCTCGCGGCCACGCCGCCACAGGAACCACCCGTACCGGTGCAGGGCATCGGCCAGGTCCTCGGAATCGCCAGCGGGCTCCAGGAGCTCAATCGCGCGACGGCCTGCCTCCTCCGCCTCGTCGTGGCGCGACTGCTGCATCAGCGGCAGCACCAGGCGCGACGTTGCCCAGCCTACGCCCGGCTGGTCATCGATCGCGGCGTATGCCTCGATGGCGCGCCTCGCCACACGTTCGCTCTCGGTGACGGTGTCCGGGCCCCCCGCGGCGGATGCGTGCTCCCGGGCCAGCTGCGCGCGCTCCGCTGGTGGAAGGTCTAGGCGATCCGCCAGCCGCTCCGCCTCGCGATACCAGCGCGTGCGCTCGCCGGCGAGCTGGAGCGTGCCTGTGCGTCGGGCCGCCGCCCAGGTATCGGCCAAAGCCTTGCGCTCGGCGTCCACCCGCCGCTCACCCAGCTCGTCCAGGTAGCGAATCGCCTCGACCTCGTGGCTGCCGATGAGCTCCGCGATCTCGTCGGCTCGATCGCCGGCGCGTTCCTCCGCCCAGCGGGCCACGCCGAGGTGCATGTCCGCCCGCAGGGTCTTGGGCAGGGAGTCATACGCCCCGTCCCGGATGAGGGCATGGCGGAAGGCGTATTCCTGCTCGTCCCGGAACGACGATGGATCGTGCGGGACCACGAGCTCCTTGACCCGAAGCCGGCCGAGCGCCTCGCGGACGTCCGCCACCGGCCTGCCGGTCAGCTGTGCGACGGCCCCGACCCAGAAGACGCGGCCGACCACGGCGGCATCCTGCAGCACCGCCTTCTCGTCATCGGGCAGGCCATCCAGCCGAGCCGCGATGAGCCCCTGGACGGACCGCGGCAGGTCGATGTCCGCGATCGAACGGGCAACTTCCCAGCGCGAAGCGGCCGTCGCGCGCAGGACGCCGTCGTCGATCAGCTTGCGGACGATCTCCTCGATGTAGAGCGGGTTCCCCTCGCTGCGCTCCACGATCTGACGCTTGAGCAGCGGCTCGACCGGGCCGGGGAGCAGGTCGTCCAGCATCGCCTCGCCCTCGGCCGCCGACAACGGGTCGAGGTAGATGGAGGTGGCGTTGCGCTTGCCACCGCCCCAGGTCGGGCGCTTCTCGAACAGCTCGGCGCGGGCCGTCGCGAGGACCAGGATCGGGCCTTGGGCCCAATCCGCGACATGGTCGATGAAATCGAGCAGGCCCTCATCCGCCCATTGGATGTCCTCCAGGACCAAGACCAGCGGGTGGCGGTTGGCCAGCCGCTCCAGGAAGCGGCGCCAGGCATCGAACAGCTCGGCGCGCGACATGTCCCGGGCCTCGCCGGCGCCCACCAGGGCGCGGAGCTGCGGAGCGATGCTGTCGTCGCCGAACAGCTCGCGAGCTGCCGCCTCGGCCTTTTGCGCGGCAACCTCGGCGGAGTCGTCCTCGAAGATCTCGCACTGGGCCTTGAGCGCATCGGCCAGGGCTGAATACGACGTGTTGCCGTACGCCAGGCACCGGCCACGCCGCCAGTAGGCAAGGTCGGTGAGTCCTTCCACGTGGCGTTCGAGCTCTGCGACCAGGCGCGACTTGCCGACGCCCGCCGGACCGATGACCGTCACCAGCGCCGGCCGATCGTCGGTCTGGACGCGGTGGAACGTCTGGGTGAGGACCGCCAGCTCCTCGTCACGACCGGTCAGCTCCGCCTCCATCCCCAGCCGAGCCCGCTCGCCGCGGGTTCGAGCCTTGATGCGCAGCACCCGCCAGGCAGGCACGGGCTCCGCCTTGCCCTTCAGCACGAGTGGCTCGATCTCGGCGTACTCGATCACCTCCTTGGTGCCCGCATAGACCGATGCGCCGGCCACGATCTGGTTCGGTTCGGCGGCGGACTGCAGGCGCGCGGCGGTATTCACCGCATCTCCGGTGAGCATCCGGTCGCGGGGTCCCAGCGCGCGGTCGACGTCGACCAGCACCTCGCCGGCTTCCAGGCCGATGCGCATCTGCAGCACGGGCTTGCCCTCCGCGGCAAAGCCGCGGTTCAGCTCCGCCAGGATGTCCTGCAGGTCCAGCGCGGCCCGCACGGCACGCTCCGCATCGTCCTCGTGCGCGCGGGGCACGCCGAACACCGCCAGCAGGCCGTCACCCATGAATTTCTCGAGGAGGCCCTCATAGCGGCCGATCTCCTGCGAGAAGCGATCGAACGTTCGGCCAATGACCGATTGCACGACCTCGGGGTCCTCGCGTTCATTGAGCGACGTCGAGCCCACCAGGTCCGCGAACAGTGCCGTGGCGAACTTGCGTTCCTTGCGCGAGGTCTGCGCCGATGCCATGGCCGCGCCGCACGCGTTGCAGAACCGCGACTCCTCGGGGTTCTCGTGGCCGCACGCTGGGCACGCACGCATGCGCGAACCCTACGACACTCGGCCCGAAATGGGCATATTCGCCGCTCCGATCGTGCGAGAGTGGTGCCCGTGAAAGCGGCCATGCAGGATCGCTACGGCAGCGTGGACGTGGTGGACGTCCGTGACATCCCGAAGCCTGAGCCGGGCGAGGGCCAGGTGCTGGTCAGGGTGCGGGCGGCATCGGTCAATCGCGCCGATCTCGACGGCCTGACGCCGCGCCCCGGCTTCGTGCGCCTCTTCTACGGCCTGCGGCGCCCGCGCAATCCTCGCATGGGCTGGGACGTGGCGGGCGAGGTGGAGTCCATCGGCCGCGGCGTCACACGCTTCAGGCCGGGGAATCGAGTCTTTGCCGACCTGGCTGCTCACGGCGCCGGGGCCTTCGCCGAGTACGTGCATGCGCCCGAGCAGGCGTTCGAGCCGATCCCGGACGACATGAGCTTCGAGCACGCCGCCACGCTGCCGCACTCGTCGGTCCTTGCCGTCCAGGGCTTCCGGACCCGCAAGGGCCGCACGTTCAGGCGGGGGGACCACGTGCTGGTGGTGGGCGCATCGGGCAATGTCGGGCCGTTCGCCGTGCAGATCGCGAAGGCGGCGGGCGCCCATGTCACCGGCGTGGCCAGCGGCCCGAAGCTGGACATGGTTCGCGCATTGGGCGCCGATGAGGTGATCGACTACCGCACCACCGACTGGACGCGGACGGGCGTGGCCTGGGACTGGATCCTGGACACCGATTCGCATCGCAACATCCTGGCCGTGCGACGCGCCCTGGCGGCGGGCGGGGCGTACGTGACGCTGGGTGGCAATGCGCTCCCGATCCTTGCCTCCATGACGGTGGGGCCGCTGCTCTCCACGTTCAGCTCACGCTGGTCCGGGCTCATGTTCTGGTGGAAGCCGTTCCATCGGCCGGATGTCGAGCGTGTGCTGGAGCTGGTCGCGGCGGGCAAGGTCCGACCGGTGATCGACCGGAGCTACCCGCTAACCGAGGTCCGCGAAGCGCTGCGCCGCCTGGCTGACGGCGAGGCACGCGGGAAGGTGCTGGTCATCCCGTGACGCGGGGGATCAGGTTCCCGCGGGCTCCGGCGGCATCTCGTCATTCCTCGTACCGGGCCGGCCGACCTGATCGAGGCTGTCGAACGTGCACTGCATGCAGTCTGGAACTGGCCTGGTGTGGAGCTCTTTGCGGTGTTCGGCGTGCAGCGCCAGGATCTGCGCGGCACTGAGGTCGCCGTTCTTCCCGCGCCCTTCTCTCTCTGACATCTACCGCACCTCCTCCCCCAAAGAAACACGGACGAACCAAAGAGCCCGCTCGGCGTGCGAGCGATTTTCGGCGCGGAATCTAGGACGCTGTGCGGCTTATGTCAACCACCTGCTGGAACCATGGTGGACCACGTCGGCCGGAAGGGCCGGGACCGCTCAGAGCGTGGGCTTGAACACCATCAGGAACAGGATGCTCAACAGCATCACCGTCAGCAGCTGACCGCCCTGGGCGGCCCGCTGCTGGAGCTCCATGAACCCTGGCGGCGGTCCC
>DASSEC010000267.1:0-2467 GCA_035696685.1 Candidatus Limnocylindria bacterium
ATCGGCCTGCAGGCGCTGTTCATGGTGCCGTTCTTCGGGCTCGCCTATCGCGTCCGGGTGACCGGGCGCGAGCACCTCACCGGGCTGCGGGGGCCGGTGCTGTTCACGCCGAACCACCATCTGCACAACGACGTGGGGATCATCCTCAGCCATTTCCCACTCGGTTGGCGCTGGCGGCTCTCGACCGCGGCCGCCGCTGACGACATCTTCGGCAACCCGATTCGCGGCTACGGCGCCGCGCTCATTGGTAACGCGTTTCCGCTGGCACGCGAGGGCGCCATCCGACGCAGCCTGGAGCTGCTGGGCGCCCGGCTCGACCGCGGCTTCAGCATCCTGATCTTCCCGGAGGGAAAGCTGACGCCGGGTGGGCCGATGCAGCCGTTCAAGTCGGGCACCGGCCTCATCGCGGTCGAGGGCGCCACCCCGGTGGTGCCGATGCGCCTGAAGGTCCACCGCTTCTCGCGGCTGGATGCCGGCACCGCCGCTGCCGACCGCCGTCGCGCCTGGCGCGGCGACGTGGAGGTCGTTTTCGGAGCGCCGATCCACTTCCCGTGGGGCACGGACCACGACGTCGCCACCCAGCAGCTTGAGGCGGCGGTCGCCGCCCTGTAACACGGACGCGGCCGCATTCGTTCAGGCCGCGACCCGCGAACGCCCCGGAGCCACCGGGCGGAGCCGGGACATTCGCATCGAGGTCGCCGACCAATGCGCCGCCGTGTCCGCTTCCTGGCCGTCTGGCTCCTTCCGCTCGTCCTGTTTGCATCGCTGCCGCCCGCCGCCGGCGCGTCGGTCATCGGCGACTACGCCCGCGTCATCCGCTCACGTCACGCCGGCGCCACCTTCGTACGCACCGACGGCTGCATCCAGACCGAGCTGTTCGTGAGCGCCATGGACGCGACGTTCGGCAGCCGCCCCGGCCCGGTCAACAAGCAGGGGCTGGTCGGCATCTTCCTGGCGCGGCGCGACGTCTGCGCCGAGCCGGGACCGAAGGGCTACCCGCTCGTCTACGCCGCGGATGGCAGCACCCTGGATTCCCTGTCCACCACGCCGCAGTTCACGCAGGCCTGGCTCGACGCCACGATTCCGTCAACCGACATGGACGGCAACCCGGTGGCGGTCGCCCTTGACCTGCGCTGGACGCCGACGATGCAGTTCGAGCGCTCCCGCGTCCATGACAACGCCTGGCTGCCCGAGGGCGTCAAGTTCGGCGCCCATGTCCATACCTTCTCGCACGGGTTGCGCGCTGACGCGCTAGCCTGGGGCGAGGTCACGGTCGACGGCCAGGTGCTGGTCCTGGCGCCAACCGCGGACGCCCAGCTGGAGCAGGTTCGCTACTTCTGCCAGGTCATCCAGCACCCGCGCGGCGGTGCCGAGGTCGCCTGCTAGAGAATCCCTCTCGCCTCGAACGCCGCCTTGGCGTCATCGGCCGCAGCCGGCCCGTACTGATCCTCCACCTGCGCCACGATGCGCGCCGCCAGGTGCGGCATGGTCGTGCCGGTCCAGTCGAACTGGGCCAGCAGGATGGCCGTGTTGGCACGGGTTGCGCCGATGGCGTTGTGCAGGTCGTATAGCGCGTGCGACCAGATCTCGCCATCGTGGTGAACGCGTCCGTTCAGGTCTTCCGGGTAGTGGAGATCGGCATCCAGCCGTCGCAGGCAGATGCTGCCGTCGGTCGGGTCGTCGTAGCTGACCGCATCCCACTTCGCGACGCAGGCCTCGTCGAACTGCGGGCCGCGCACGGCCTTGCTGACGGTGAAGGCCCAGTAGTCGCCGAAGCCCTCGCTGATCGAGCTCGCCTCCAGCGAGCTGAAGAACGTGTCGGACTGGCTGAAATGGATCTGGTGACCCAGCTCGTGGAGGATCACGTCGCCGTCCTCGGCATCGTCGACGCCGCCCTTGCCGAACCGCATCTCGTCACGCGGGTGGGTGGTCGCGAACGAGTTGTCCACGCCGTACTGGTTGATCCGAACCCGCTGCTGATCGGCGTTCACCTCCCGGAAGGTCTGGCCGTCGAAACCCAGCGAGCGCAGGTAGATCTGCGACGCGGTGACCCAGTAGTAGGCCATGACCTGCTCGAAGCGATCGTCGTGGCGGGTGTAGTTGTAGGTGCAGTCCGTCTCGAAGGCGGGGTCGCCGGTCGAGGTCACGACGTACGCGTAGCGGCCATGGAGGAAGCCCGAGTCGTCCAGGAAGCGCAGCGGCACGCTGACCCGCTCGCTGTTCAGGGCCGCATAGTCGGCATCCTTGCGATCCCGCAGGCTGGTATTGCCGCTCGACGCGACCGGGTTCTCCATGAACACCTTGCCGGTGGGTGAGGTGCAGTGCCCGCCGCTCTGCCGGGCGAGCAGCGCGGCGGGGCCGAACGCGGCGGCGGTGGTGAGCAGCAGGGCGAAGCCAAGACGCGCGGCGCGTCGGGCGGGCGTGGGCACGAGGGCCTCCTCTGGTCGTGATGGGTTGCGGTGCAGCA
>DASSEC010000268.1:0-11118 GCA_035696685.1 Candidatus Limnocylindria bacterium
GGCATCACCTACCGCATCGACGACGAGCTGATCGCCACGCGCTTCACGCCGCGACGCAAGGGCAGCAACTGGAGCGCGGTGAACATCGCGAAGGTCGCCGAGCTGACCGCCGCCGGACGCATGCAGCCCGCCGGCCTGCGCGTCTTCGAGGAGCGGGATCGGCGCAAGGACGCGATCTACTCCTACGAGCGACAACCCCTTGAGCTCGACAACGACCTGCGCGCGCGCCTGGCGGCCGATGCCGCCGCCGCAGCCCGTTGGGAGGCCGAAACTCCGTCCTTCCGACGAACGGCGGCTCACTGGCTGGCCTCGGCGAAGCGGCCGGAGACGCGCGAGCGCCGCTTCGGGGAGCTGGTGGAGGCGCTGCGCGCCGGCCGACGACCCAGACCATGGGTCGTCGGGCAGCCGCAACAATAGCCCGAGCGTGGGCGTTTGCGACAATGTGGGCCCCAAGGAGCGTCTGGCCCGATGAGCATCCCCAGCATCTCGCCGGCCCAGCCAGCGGTGCGCACCAAACGGCTGCTGCTGCGGCCCTGGCGCGATGAGGACCGCGAGCCATTCGCCGCGATGAACGCCGACCCGGTGGTCATGGAGCACTTCCCCGGAACCATGTCGCGCCAGGCCAGCGACGCGCTGGTCGACCGCTTCCGGGCGCATTGGCAGGAGCTGGGCTGGGGCGTCTGGGCGGTGGAGATCCCCGCGGAGGCGCCGTTCATCGGCTTCGTGGGCCTCAGCCGCCAGGACGCCCCCGGGTACCCAGTGGTCGAGGTCGGGTGGCGGCTGGCCCGCCCGTTCTGGGGGCGTGGCTACGCCACTGAGGGTGCGCAGCGGGGCCTGGGGCTCGGCTTCGGCGCGCTCGCGCTTGACGGGGTGGTCTCGTTCACGGTGCCGCAGAACACCCGCTCGCGGGCTGTGATGGAGCGCATCGGCATGCACCATGATGCGGCCGAGGACTTCGACCATCCCCGCGTCGACCCGCTTGCCTACCCGCACATGGTGCGGCACGTCCTGTACCGCATCACCCGCGACGACTGGCGGGCGCGCCACGTGCAGGAGGAGCGCGCATGAGCAACGAACTACCGGGCATCCAGCTGGCGGCCACGGCCGACCATGACGACGAGGTGCTCACGCCGGAGGCCCTCGGCTTCGTCGCGCAGCTCCATCGGTCCTTCAACCAGCGCCGGCTGCGGCTGCTCGGGGAACGGCGCGAGCGGCAGGCGCGGTTCGAGGCCGGCGAGCTGCCGGACTTCCTGGCGAACACGCGGCTCGTCCGAGACGACCCGGACTGGCGGGTCGCACCCGCGCCATCGGACCTGGATGATCGGCGGGTTGAGATCACCGGCCCGGTGGAGCCGAAGATGATGATCAACGCTCTGAACTCGGGCGCCCGCGTGTTCATGGCCGACTTCGAGGACGCCCTCTCCCCCACCTGGCAGAACGTGGTCACTGGCCAGTGGGCGATGCGCCACGCGGTGCGTCGTACGCTCACGCACCAAACCGACGAGAAGACCTACGAGCTGGGCTCGGGGCGGCTGGCCACGCTGGTCGTGCGTCCCCGCGGCTGGCACCTCACTGAATCGCACGTCCTGGTGGACGGCTCCCCCATCTCGGCCAGCCTCTTCGACTTCGGGATGACCTTCTTCCACAACGCGCGTGAGCAGCTCGATCGTGGCTCTGGCCCCTATTTCTACCTGCCGAAACTGGAGTCCCACCTCGAGGCCGAGCTGTGGAACGACGTGTTCATCGCCGCCCAGGAGGGCCTGGACGTCCCGCAGGGCAGCATCCGCGCCACCGTCCTGATCGAGACCATCCTGGCCGCGTTCGAGATGGACGAGATCCTCTACGAGCTGCGCGGTCACGCGGCCGGGCTCAACGCTGGACGCTGGGACTACATCTTCAGCCTCATCAAGAAGCTGCGCAGCCGCCCGGACAAGGTGCTGCCGGACCGTGCCCAGGTGACCATGGCGGTGCCGTTCATGCGCGCCTACCAGCAGCTGCTGGTGACGACCTGCCATCGGCGTGGCGCGCACGCCATCGGCGGCATGAGCGCCTTCATCCCGAACCGCCGCGAACCGGAGGTCACCGAGCGTGCCCTCGCGGCGGTGCGCGAGGACAAGCGCCGCGAGGCCGGCGACGGGTCAGACGGCACCTGGGTGGCGCACCCGGACCTGGTGCCGGTGGCCGGCGAGATCTTCGACGAGGCACTGGGCGAGCGGCCGAACCAGAAGGATCGTTCCCCGGCGACTGCCCCGTCCGCGGCCGAGCTGCTGGACGTGACCGTGCCGAATGGCGCGATCACCGAGAAGGGCGTGCGCACCAACGTGTCCGTGGCGCTGCAGTACCTGGCGTCGTGGCTCGACGGCAACGGGGCGGCCGGCATCAACAACCTGATGGAGGACGCGGCCACCGCCGAGATCAGCCGCTCACAGCTCTGGCAGTGGCGTGTCCACCGGGCACCGCTGGCCGAGCGCGGGCCGATGACTGCCGACGACTACGCCGCCATCCGAGAGGAAGAGCTCCGCCGGCTCACGGCTTCCGCCCCGGACTATCGCTGGACCGATGCGGCCGCGCTGCTCGACCAGCTGGTCCTCAGCGATGAGTTCGCCGAATTCCTGACGCTGGACGCCTACCCGCTGCTGGGCTGAGCCCTCACTCGGCTGGGGTGGCACGCTGCGGCGTGAGAGCCGCCAGCACGTGGTCGATCTGGTGCCGATAGCGCAGGCCGGACGAGTGACGCCGCAGCCATTCCAGGTAGCCGGGCTCGACCCGGGCGATCTCTCGAAGAGTCATCCCGGCGTAGCGCCCGAAGTCCAGCGTGGCATTGGCCGGATTGCCACCCTCCCGCTCCGCGGCCGCAGCCGCGGCCTGCGCGACTCGCTGGCTCAGGCTGGTGCTCGCCACGGCCGGCAGCGGCGCATCGGGCTCGTGCGCCTCGACGGGGATCGCGACCTTCGCGCGGTCGTAGGCGGCCCGCAGCGATGGCTCGCGAAGCGTGGCGTACGCCCAGTTCAGGTCGGCCATCGCCGCGCTGGCGTCGGGATCCTCGCTGTGGTCGGGATGGTGCAGCCGCGCCAGGGTGCGGTAGGCGGCTTCCACCAGCTCCGGCACGGCGGACGGATGGAGCTGCAGGATCTGATACGGGTCTCGCGTTTCCGGCACGTCGCGGCCACCGTACTGCCAGTACCGGTCCTATTGGCAACCGGCCCGATAGGGCCACCGGACCCTGTCCTGGCGACCTTGACGCGTACACCGGCCCACCGCACAGTGCGCCGATGCAGGCCAGCTACAGTCGAATCGCCGCCCGCGGGCTCGAACGGATTGGCGCGCTGTCGGACGGCGTGTTTGCGATCGCCATGACGCTCATCGTGCTCGAGATCCACGTCCCCACGCTGCCCGCCGGTGCCGGCGACGGCGATCTCTGGCAGGCGTTGATGCTGCAGGGGCACAGCTTCGTGACATTCGCGCTCAGCTTCCTGACGCTGGGCATCTTCTGGTCGGGCCAGCAGACGCAGCTGAACCACATGGCCCGTGCCGATCGGGATCTGAGCTGGATCTACATCGGCTTCCTGGCGTTCGTGTCGATCATGCCGTTCACCACGTCCCTGCTGTCCGAGCACCTCGAGCTGCGATTGGCGCTGCTGATCTATTGGGCGAACATCGCCGTGCTGGGCGGCATCCTCTTCGGCGCCTGGATCTACGCCCGGCACGGCGGGCTGTTGAAGGACGAGGCCGGGCCGGACGTTGACCGCGCCGTTCGCCGCCGGATCCTCGTGGCACAGGCGCTCTACGGGTTCGGGGCACTGCTGTGCGTGGTCAGCACCGCTTGGAGTATTGCCTGGATCGTCCTCGTCCAGCTGAACTTCGCCACCGGCCCGCGGCTGCCCGGAATGCGCCACATCTAGGCGGCGAGGCTCCGTTCCAGGAACCGCCCGGCGCCACGGCGGCCCACGAACTCGCCGTCGCGGATGACCGGCTCGCCACGCAGCAGGACCGTGCGCACGGCGCCACGCACGGTGACGCCCTCGTACGGCGTGAAGTCGCTGGTGTGGTGCAGCTCCGCCTGGCGGATGGTGCGCGCGACGGTTGGGTCGAACAGCACCAGATCGGCGTCGCGCCCCACCTCGATTGCCCCCTTGGCAGCCATGCCGAACAGCCGTGCGGGCGTGGTGGCCAGGACATCGACCAGGCGCTCGGGCGAGAGGCGCCCGGCGCCCACGCCCGCCGAGTACGTGAGGCTGAGCAGCGTCTCGATGCCCGGTGCCCCATTGCTGATCTGGGGGAACGGCGGTGCCGGGACTGCCTTCTCGACGGCCAGGCGGTCCGGAACGTGGTCCGTGGCCACCAGGTCGATGCCGCCGCGCGCCAGGCCCAGCCACAGTGCCTGGCGATCCGACTCTGCCCGCAGGGGCGGCGAGATGACCGACTTGATGACCTCCGCCTCGTCATCGGCCTCGTAGGCGGCGTCGGTGCGGGTCAGGTAATGCGGGCACGTTTCGGCGTAGACCGGCCAGCCGTGCGCCTTGGCGGCCACGACCTCGGCCAGCGCATCGGCGCAGGACAGGTGCACGACATAAACCGATGCGTCCGCCGCCCGGGCCAGCGCGATCGCGCGGTGGGTGGCCTCAGCCTCCGCGTATGTCGGGCGGCAGGTCGCGTGGTGGCGGCACGCGGTATGTCCTGCATCCAGGGCCCCGGCCACCAGCGCGTCGATGATGGTGGCGTTCTCGCAGTGGACCTGCAGCATGCCGCGGTGGCGACCCATGACCTGGAGCGCCGCGAAGAGGCGCTCATCGGGCAGACGGAAGTCATAGACCATGAACGCCTTGGCGGTCGGCACGCCGCGGCTGATGAGCTCCGGGAGCTCGTCGACCGGGTCGGCCTGCTGACCGGAGATGACTGCCGACAGGCCAAAGTCGACAGCCGACTCGCCTTCGGTGCGCTGCCGGAACTCGGCCAGGCCGGCGAGCAGCGAGGCGCTGCCCTGCGGGCTGATGCCGGTGCCCGGATTATTGAACGCCAGGAAAGTGGTCGTACCGCCGAATGCGGCGGCCACCGAATCCTGGAAGAAGCGGTCCGGCTCCTGGTCGTTGGGCAGGCGCGTATGCGTGTGAACGTCAACGCACCCGGGAAGGACCAGCAGCCCGCGCGCGTCGATGATCCGAGCATCCGGATGCGTACCGGCCAGGCGATCCCCCACCGCGGTGATGCGGCCACCATTGACCACGACGTCCGCTGGGAATGAGCGTTCCGTGGTGACGACCGTGCCGTCACGCACGACCAGGGTCGTCATGGGCGTCGGTCAGTCGGTTTCGCTGATGGAGATCTGCTGCGCGCCATCCCACAGCACCCGACGGCCCACCTCGCGCAGGCGGTCGCGCCAGCCATCGTCAGGGACCAGCGTGGCGAAGTGGTTGCCCGCCAGCGGGCCGACCTTCGAGGAGAAGCTGCAGGCACCGTACGGGAAGAGGATCTCGCATTCGGAGACGTCACCCACGTAGATCAGCAGGTCCCCCGGGGCCGGATGCGAGGTGGCGTTCTCGTAGCCGACGTCCGGCCGTGAGTCGCCGAACGGGATCCACGTGGACTCGCCGCTCCACCGGCAATGGATGAGCCTGGCGTCGATGGGCAGCCACGCACGGAGCGCGTCGCGCGTGCGAGAGGCGTCCGGGTGCCACCGGGCGGTAAAGTTCAGGTCGCCGACGCTGATGCGGAGGTCACCCACGCGGCGGAGGATAGCAAGTGGCCGGAACCCCCACCATCAGCACCCACGTCCTCGACCTCGGCACCGGCGATCCCGCGTCTGGCGTTCCGGTGGCCATCTTCCGCCTCGAGCCGGACGGTCGACCCGAGCTGTTGGCCGAGCTCGAGACCGATGAAGACGGCCGCATCGGCTCGATGCTGAGCGGCGAGCTCGAGGCCGGCAGCTACCAGCTCGTCTTCGACGTGGCGGAGTACCTGGGTGAGGACGCCGAGTTCTTCGAGAACGTGGCCATCGGCTTCCGGGTGGACGACGTCGAGCGGAGCTACCACGTGCCCCTGCTGCTCTCGCCGTTCAGCCTCTCCACCTATCGCGGCAGCTGATGCGGCCGGCCACGATCCACCCGATCACCCCGATCCCCGCCACCGCGCGGCAGCTGGCTTGGATGTCGGGTCGCTGGGTCGGCGAGCACGACGCCGATCGCATCGAGGAGATATGGACCGATCCCCACGCCGGGATGATGCTGGGCATGTTCCGCTGGCACCAGGACGGTGCGCCGCGCTTCTATGAGCTGCTGACGCTCGAGCCCGATGGCGATCGGCTCATCTTTCGCATCAAGCACTTCGCTCCGGGGCTGGTGGGCTGGGAGGAGAAGGACCAGGCGGTCACGCTCGATCTCGTGTCGCTGCGCGAGGGTGAGGCCGTGTTCCTGAAGCGCGGCGAGGAGCGCTGGATGGTGTACCAGTCGCAGCCGGATTCCGGAGAGCTGTGGGCCTGGTTCGACACCGGCACCGATCCGCATCAGGCCGGCGATGAGTTCCGTTACTCGCGCGGCTGAGCTCCGGGTCCGCGACCTGGAGCCGGCGGACCACGACTGGGCGCGCGGCCTGATCGCGCGGAACCAGGGCGGCACGCACCTGATCGCACGCCTGGGTGAGGTGCTCGACCCGCTCGCCATGGAAGGGCTGGTGGCCGTGGCGGACGGAACGCCGGTCGGGCTGGCCTCGGTCCACGAGACACCGGATCGTGGCCTGGAGGTCGCCCTGCTGGTGGCAGAGCCGCGGGGCATGGGGGCGGGCAGCGCCCTGCTGGAGACCGCTCGGGAAGTGGGCGTGGCCAGCGGCCACCATCGGCTCTGGCTGGTGACCACCAATGACAATCTGCCCGCGATCCATTTCTACCTGCGGCGTGGCATGCATGTCGCCACGGTGCATCCGGGGGCCATGGTCACGGATCGCCAGCTGAAGCCGGAGATCCCCCAGCGCAACCCGGACAACGGCCTGCCGATCCAGGACCTGGTGGAGTTCGAGCTCGCAGGCGAGGCGCTTGAGCAGCAGCTGACGACGCGAGCCTTTCCCTTCACGCAAGACCTGGATCGTTTGCCGGTCGAGGCCTTCGTGACTGAGCTCATGCCGCTGTTCGAGGGCGGCGGACGGTTCCTTGCCAGGCTGGCCGCGGCCAGGCCCTTCGGCACGGACGATGGAATGCTGGCGGCGGCCCTCGAGACGGCCCGCGGCGCAAGTGAAGAGGAGCGGATCGAGCTGGTCCAGGCGCACCCGCCCATCGGTGCAGACCCGGAGACGGTTTCAGCCATGTCGTATGCGGAGCAGGGCTACGCGGCCGAGACGCAGGCGACGGATGGATCTTCACCGGACGTGGCAGCGATGAATGGCGAGGAGGAGAGCCTGTTTTCGGACGCGGAGCTGGCCGAGGAAGCCGCGGCGGAGCGGGCGCGCGAGATCGCCCGTGCCTATGACGAGCTGAAGATGCTGAACGAGCTCTACGAGCAGCGCTTCGGATTCCGCTACGTGGTGTTCGTGGCAGGGCGACCGAAGACCGAGATCGTGCCGCTGCTGGAGCGTGCCCTTCACGAGGACCGCGACACCGAGCTGCGTCGCGCGGTCGACGACGCGATCTACATCGCCGGGGACCGGCTGCGGAAGCTGCGCGGCCTCGGCACGGAGGTGTGATGGATTACGAGATCCGGTACGGCAAGGCCGACGTCGCGGTCTATCGCACGTACGGGACGCCGCTCACCGGCGTCACCCAGATCCCAGAGTCGCCGTTCGCCGGTCGTGACAACGCCGTGATGGCCGCAGAGCTGGAAGTGGTCGTGCGCGGCGAGGCCTTCCTGGACGCCTACACCAAGGGCGACAACCGGCTGGTGGTGGCTACGGACACCATGAAGAACTTCATCCACGCCGCGTCGCTCGAATGCGCTGCCGCGACGCTGGAGGGATGGCTGCACCATGTCGGTAGCCGCTTCCTGGAGACGTACCCGCACATGGAGCGGCTGACGATGCTCGGCCGCTCGCTCCCCTTCCCGGCGGCCATCGTGCCGGCCGAGGATGGTGACGGCTTCGCCGCCTCGGACCGCCTCTTCGCGCGGGACCGCAACGACCAGTCCACGGCACGACTGGAGCTGGAGCGTGACGGCGGCGGCGGGATCCTGGTCACCGGTCACGCCTGCGGCCGCGAGGCGATCCAGCTCATCAAGATCACGGGCAGCGCGTTCGCCGACTTCGCGCGTGACGAGCACACGACCCTGCCGGAGCGGCGTGACCGCCCGCTCTACACGTGGATCGACATCGGCTGGCGGTATGCCGACGACGCGGATGCGCTTGGAGCCGATGCCTCCCGCTACGTGGACGGCGACCAGGTGGCGGACCTGGCCGCATCGGTCTTCCATGCATTCGTAAGCCTGTCGATCCAGCACCTGGTCAACGAGATCGGCACCCGGATGCTCGAGCGCTGGCCGCAGCTGGCCGAGGTCAGCTTCGAAGCGACCAACCGCCTCTGGGATCCGGGAGCCGTGAGCGACGTCGACGAGCGCGTGAAGACCTATGCCGACCCGCGGCCGCCGTTCGGGCGGATCGGCCTGGTCATGCGGCGCTGAGCCACCGCGTCGCGATGGTCCCGCTCTCCGCCGATGAGGAGCAGCGCTTCCGCTTCTCCGCGATTGCGCACGGTGATATGGCGATCTGGAACCCGCTGTCGGGCTCGACGCTCAACGAGGCCGTCGAGGAGCTGCGGCTGCCCGCCAACGCGCGGGTACTGGATATGGGCTGCGGCCGGGCAGAGGCCCTGCGACGGGTGGTCGAGCGCTACGACGCGCATGGTGTGGGCGTGGACCTCTCCCCGTTCGCGCTGGCCCAGGCCCGCGCGGCCTCCATGGAGCTGAAGCACGGCACGCTCGAGCTGGTCGAGGCGGATGCGCTGGCCTACCAGCCCGAGGCTGCCTTCGACGCGGTGCTCGCGCTGGGCCCAGGCTGGGAGCACGGGTCATTCCAGGCGCTGATCCAGCAGCTCTATGGCTTCGTGGCTCCAGGCGGCGTGCTGCTGCTGGCCGACGGGTATTGGCGGGCCGAGCCGAGCGCCGACTACCTGGCCCTGCTGGGGGCCGCGCGCCAGGAGATGGGCACGCACGCCGAGCACGTGCGCCAGGCCATCGAGCTCGGGCTGACACCGCTGTGGGCCGCGACCGCAACGACGCGCGACTGGGACCGCTACGAGTGGCGCTATCTCGGCAGCATCGAACGGTGGGCGGTGGCGCACCCGGGAGACCCACAGCACGACGAGTTCCTGCAGCGCGCGCGAGACGGTCGCGACCGCTATCTGTCCGGCGGCCGCGAGACCTTGGGCTTCGGCATCTACCTGTTCCGCGTGGCGGGTTGACGCTCGCTCAGAGCGGCAGCCGCATGCGCGGCAGCGTGCGGCCCTCGACTGCGGCCGACGGGGAGCGCCCGATCTCCTGGCCGCCCATGGCCACGTAGAAGCCTTCGGCGTACGGATCGGCGTCCCATTCCAGCCGCGTGGCGTCGTGCGTCCGGGCGATCGCAACGGCATGCTCGAACAGGACGCGGCCCATCCCCGTCCCGATCCAGGCGGGCTCCACCCACAGGTCCTCGAGCTCAGCCCGTTCGCCGTGCAGCGTGACCCGGTGCCATCCGACAGGCTGGCCATCGGCTTCCAGCACCCAGACATCGGAGGTCTCGACGTCCCGGGCGTCGAGCTCGAGCATTGGCCGCACGGCCTCGAGGAAGGCCTCGCTGTACGGCCAGTGCGCCTTCGACCGATGCGCCAGCGCCCGCAGTGCCTCGGCCTCCTCCGGACGGGCGCGTCGAATGTGCCGGTTCACGCCCCGCGCAAGAGCGTGGGCAGGTCGATGGCCGGGCAGCGGTCCATGACCACCAGCAGGCCCGCCGCCTCGGCACGCTCGGCGGCATCCTCGTCCCACACGCCGAGCTGCAGCCATACCGCCTTCGCGCCGATGGCGATGGCCTCGTCGACATGCGCGCCGGCGCGGTGCGAGGCGCGGAAGATGTCCACCACCTCGATTGGGCTGTCCGGGGGACGCTGTGCCGCGGCACTGGCCACGTCGGGCACCGTGCGGATGCCATGGATCTCGGTGTCGCGCGGATAGATCGGGATCATCTCGTAGCCGTAGGCCATCAGCGTGCGGGACACCCCGTGGCTGGCGCGCATCGGATCCGGAGAGCAGCCCACCACCGCCCATACGTGGAACTCCTCCAGGATGCGACGCGCCACGTCCGGATTGCTCCATCGGGCGCGGGCGTCGGCCACGGTCGAGCTCATCGGGCGCGTGCCAGCTCCTGCAGCGCGGCCTTGATCCGCGCATCCAGCCCGCCGTCGGTGCCGGCCACGCTGCCCGCCGCACGTCGCGCCTCGCTGGCCGTGTAGCCCAGCGACTCGAGCGCTGCGACCACGTCCGACTCGCTGGTGTCGCCCGGTCCCACGGCCACGCCGGCGGCGTGCATCTTTTCCTTGAGCTCCAACGCAATTCGCTGGGCGGTCTTGCGGCCCACGCCGCTCACGCTCGTGAGCAGATCAAGGTCGCCGGTCACGATGGCCAGCTGCAGGCGCGTGACGGGATGCGCGCCGACGATCGCCAGCGCCAGCCGCGGCCCGACGCCGGTGACCGTCATCAGGAGCTCGAAGAAGGCCAGCTCCTCAGGCGAGTCGAAGCCGAACAGCGCCTGCTGGTCCTCGCGCACGAGGTGATGAACGAAGAAGTGCGCCTCACGCTCGGGTCGCAGGCGGGCCATGATCTTAGGGGCCACCGTGACGCGGTAGCCGACGCCTCCAAGCTCGACCACCGCATAGTCAGGCCCGATGTGGGTCACCGGCCCGCGCAGCGAGCCGATCATCGGGCCGAGGCCAGCCGGCCCGCCACGCCGGCCTGGTACGCGCAGCCAATGGCCACTGCCAGGGCATCGGTGGCGTCATCCGGCACGCCGTCCAGCGAGACCGCCAGCAGCCGCGCCACCATGGTCGCCACCTGCTGCTTGTCGGCCGCGCCGTTGCCGCAGACCGCCTGCTTCACCTCGTTCGGCGTGGGTTCGTCGACGGGCAGCTGCGCCTCGGCGGCGACCAGCAGGGCCACGCCGCGCGCTTGGCCG
>DASSEC010000269.1:0-7665 GCA_035696685.1 Candidatus Limnocylindria bacterium
CGGGACCGGCGGGGGGCGGCACGCCCGGCTCCACCGAGCGCATGGGCGTATGCGGGCCCAAGCCCACGCTGACGCTGTCCCGCGACCCGAACAGCTCGGTGCGGACGTCGTAGCCCAGCGGGTCGTGGCGGCTGGTGGTTAGCACGCACAGGGTCCCGTCGGCCAGGCGCAGGGTGGCGACTGCCGTGTCGACATCGTCGTACTTGGCGAAGACCTCGAAGCCCAGGACCGCGCCATCGGCATAGACCTCGTCGACCTCCTGGCCGGTCAGCCAGCGCAGGACGTCGAAGTCGTGCACCGAGAAGTCATTGAAGATGCCGCCCGAGGCCGGGATGTACGCCTCGTGGGGCGGCTCGGGGTCGTGTCCCGCCATGCGCACGACGTACAGCCGGCCCAGTTCGCCGGACTCCACGAGGCGCCGGGCCTCGCGGTAGCCGGCGTCGAAGCGTCGCTGGAATCCGAGCTGGAACGGCACGCCGGCCGCTTCGATCTCCTCCACCAGCGCCCGCGTCGCATCGAGCCCGGTGGCCAACGGCTTTTCGCAGAAGATGGGCAGCTGCCGCGCCAGACCGGCGCGAATGAGCTCGGCGTGCGCCGTGCTGCTGGCGGCGATGACCAGCGCATCCGCGGTGGAGATGGCCTCGTCCAACGGCAGCGCCGTCACGTCCAGGCGCCCTGCCACGTCCAGCGCCCGCTCCGGTGCCACGTCAGCGACGACAAGCTGTGCCTCATCGCCGAGGAGCTCCACCAGCAGCTCCGCGTGCATGACGCCGATCCGGCCAGTCCCCAGCTGCGCGACCCTCATGGCGTCCTCACCTCCGCCAGGGCGAATGCCAGCACCCGCCGGCCGACGGCAGCCGCCTCGGCGGGCGCCAGCCAGGACGAGTCCTGCTCGACCATCAGCCAACCGCCGTAGCCGATCTCCCCCAGCTGCGCCAACACGCCGCGCAGGTCAAGGAGCCCATTGCCCAGCTCGGTGAAGAGTCGCGCGCGGATCGCATCGGCGAAGCTGGCGATCTCTCCGCCACGCAGGCGTGCCAGCACGGCGCCGTCGACGTCCTTCAGGTGCACGTGGTGGATCAGCGGGCCGTACTGCGCAACCGCGCTCGCGGGATCGCCGCCGCCCACCAGGAAATGGCCCACGTCCAGGCACAGCCCTGCCGTGCCGTCCAGCCCGGCGGCCAGACGATCCACCTCGTCAGGCGTCTCGACCCAGGTCCCCGCGTGCGGATGGAAGGTGATCCGGCACGCCTCACCGGCCGCTTCTGCCAGCTCTGCCAGCAGCTCGGCCAGCTCCGCGAAGGACGTCGCCTGCCAGCGAGGCGCGTCGGCCTCGGTGGCGCGACCGGCCCACGCATCGCGCTCGCCGCCGACGCTCAGCGCGACGCACAGGACTTCGCCGGCATCCGCGATGGTCTGCTCGAGCAGGTCGAAGGCGGTGCGGCGGGCGGAGATCCCCAACCCGCCGTCGTCGGAGGGCAGCTCGCAGTACCGCTCGGCCAGCACCAGGCCGCGTGTGGCGAGCGCGCGCCGCAGCTCGGCCCCCTCCGGGAAGCCGCGGCCGAATTGACAGCCGGCGAAGCCGAGGCGCGCAATCTCGTCGAGCACCACGTCGGCCGAAACTGGTGGAGCCAGGTCGAGCAGGTCGACGTTGTTCCAGACGATGGGCACCACGCCGATTGGCGCAGTTGCCAGGCCAACGCCCGCCGCAGTCGGGGTATCGGTCCGTCCGGGCATCACCGGTGCTGCTCCTCGGACCGGCCGGCATCCTGGGCGGCCCGCTGCTCAGGGTGGTACTCCGGCACCGGGACGTCCCACCAGCCGGTCTTGTCCGGCCCCGCCACGGCGAGGTCGCGCGCCACCGGCACGTGGACCAGCGAGGGCCCGCCGGAGGCCAGTGCCCGCTCGATCGCGGGGCGCACCTCAGCGGGCGTTGCCGCCTTCTCGGCGTGGATTCCAAACGCCCGGCCGATTGCCTCGAAATCCGGGGAGTAGGGTGCCCCGCGGCGCAGGAAGTCGGTCATCGCGGTTCGCCCGAAGAACGTGTCCTGGCCGCCCTTGATGCTGATCCATCCCGAGTTGTCGAGGACGACGGTGCAGACCGGCGCCTCGAGCATCGCCGCCGCAGCGAGCTCCTGCATCGTCTGCAGGAAGTCGCCGTCGCCACAGACCGCCAGCACCTGCCGATCGGCGCGTGCCAGCTGTGCGCCGATAGCCGCCGGCAGCGTGAAGCCCATCGTCGAGAAGCCGCCCGACGTGATGTGGGTCCGCGGCAGGCGGCTGATCCAGCGCTGCTTGACCATGCCCTGTGGCAGGCCTGCGCCGGTCACGACGATGGCATCCGGCCGGGTGGCAGCCTGAATCTCGCGGACCGCGCGCGCCATCGTCATCGGCTGCGCGTCCGAGCCACTCTTGACCTCGAGCTGCCTCAGCCAGGCCTGGCGCAGGCCGTCGATTTCGGCCCGATAGGACTCATCGGCTCCTTGTCCGGCACCCAGCGCTTCCTGGATGTCGATGAGCGCCGCTCTCGCATCGCCGACGAGCGGCACCTCGACGGGGTAGTTCTTGCCGATCTCACGTGGATCGATGTCGACCTGGATGAGGCGCGACGGCGGAATGCTGAAGGTGATGCCAGCTCGCCACGAGCTGGCCGACCAGTCCACGAAGCGGCAGCCGACGCTGAGGATCACGTCAGCGCTGGCCGCCAGCGTATTGCCGATGGTGGAGCCGGTGTCACCGATGGTCTGCCCTGCCAGCGGGTGCGTCTCGTCGATCGCACCCTTGCCATTCCAGGTCGTGACCACCGGCGCGCCCAGCCGCTCGGCCAACGCCGTCAGCTCGGCAGAGGCATCGGCGCCGATCACGCCGCCCCCGGCCACGATCACCGGCCGCCGGGCGCCGGCCAGCAGACGGGCCGCGTGCTGGACTTCAGCGGCGTCGGGTCGTGATCGACCGCGCGCCTCTCGGGTCTGGCCATCAGGCAGGCACACCTCGGCGGAATCCGCCTGCACGTCCATCGGGACGTCCAGCAGGATCGGTCCCGGACGAGCGGAGCGCATCTGGTTCCAGGCGCGATGCAGGATGAACGGCAGCTCATCGACCCTGGATGGCTGCCACCACTCTTTCACCACCGGCTCGAACAGGCGCGGGTTGTCGGCCACGTGTCGCCGCTCGAGCTCCTGCAACAGCCCGTGTCCGCGCATGTAGGTGTGCGGCGAGCCGGTGAACAGGGCCACCGCAGTGGAATCGACGAACGCCGTGGCCATGCCGATCACCGTATTGGTGGCGCCTGGTCCGATGCTGGTGAAGGCCAGCATCGGCTCGCCGGCCGCGCGGTAGTAGCCATCGGCCAGGTGCACCGCCGACTGCTCGTGCATGACCTGCACTGCGCGGATCTCGTCGGTGCGGTCGAGCAGCGCGTCGGTCAGCGCCCAGCAGCCGTGCCCGGGGATGCCGGCGGCGTAGCGCACGCCCTGGCGCACCAGGAATTCGACGACGATCTGGGCGCCGGAAAGGCGCTGTGCGGAGCTCGGTGCGGGTGTGCCCACTTGCGTCCGTCCGCTACCATGAAAACGATTACATGGAGAGCCTGCACTCTAGCACCGCGGTCAAGATGAGCCGATGACAACGCTGACTCCGGAGCAGGCATCGGCCCTCAGTGCGTCCCCACTGGGGCGCACCGTCGCCGAGCATGCCACCGACATCTGGAACGACTCGTGCGCGATCGATGAGCTCGCCTACGCCGTCGCCTTCGGCGCGGTGGGCGCGACCGCCAACCCGACCATCGTGGTCGACAACTGGAAGCGTGACCCGGCCCATTGGGCAGCACGCGTTCGCGCCCTTTCGGCCGAGCGACCGGCTGCCACCGAACGGGACCTGGCGTGGGCCATCGTCGCAGAGATGAGCGTCGCTGCCGCACCCCTGCTGCGGGCGGCATTCGAGGCATCCGGCGGCCGCGCGGGGCGCCTCTCGGTGCAGACCGATCCAACGCTGTTCGGTGACCGGGACGCGATGGTCGAGCAGGGAGTGGGCTTCGATCGCCTGGCTCCGAACATCATCGTGAAGTTCCCGGCCACCTCAGCCGGCATCGCGGCCATGGAAGAGGCCACCGCCCGCGGCGTGAGCATCAACGCGACCGTGAGCTTCAGCGTGAGTCAGGCAGTAGCCGCTGCCGAGGCGGTGGAACGCGGGCTGTCGCGACGGGCCGCCGACGGGCTGCCGACCGAGACGATGGGCCCGGTGATCACGATCATGATGGGCCGCCTCGAAGATTGGCTGCGAGTCGTGGCGGAGCGGGATGGGATCGTGGTCGATCCAGAGGCCTTGCCATGGTCCGGGGTGGCTGTCTTCAAACGCGCCTATCAGCTATTCCGCGAGCGGGGCTACCGGGCTCGTCTGCTGGGAGCGGCGATTCGCCATCACCTTCACTGGTCCGAGCTGATCGGGGGCGATGTGGTCATCACATTGCCGTCCGTGTGGCAGCGCCGCTTCAACGATTCGGACGTCGGGGTGCGCCCGCGAATGGACGATCCAGTGCCTACCCACCACGCAGAGACGTTGGCGCGCCACTTTGCGGACTTCCGGCGGGCATATGAGGCAGATGGGCTGGCCGTCGCCGACTTCGACAGCTGGGGGCCCACGGTGCGTACGCTGCGCGCCTTCATCGCCAGCTATCACGACTTGCTGCACGCGGTCACCGATGCGCAGCTGCCCAACCCGGATCGGTGATCCACGCGGCGGCTCCGTCGAACGACCTGTCGCCCGACCGGCTGCGGCTCGCGCCGGGGGAGCCCGTTTCTCCTGAGCTTGCGGGCTGGCGCTACCTATCCTTCGCGCTTCGGCAGATTCAGCCGCGAGCTTCCTACCCGATCGGTGGCGACGGCATGGAAACGCTGGTCGTCACGCTGACCGGCGGCGTGCGGGTCGGAGAGATGCAGCTGGATGGCCGCGAATCGGTCTTCGACGGGGGAGCGTGGGCGGCCTACCTCCCGCCGGGCCAGCGATCGACCATCGGCAGTGACGGGGGCGCCACCGTCGCGGTCGCTTCCGCGCCGGCATCGGCGCGGAAGGGAGTTGCCGTGAACCCGATACGAGTCACACCTGCCGACCTTCGTGTCGAGGCGCGTGGGGCGGGCAATGCCACGCGGCAGATCAACCACATCGTGGAACCCGACTTCCCGGCCGATCGGCTGCTGGCGGTGGAGGTCTACACGCCGTCGGGCAACTGGTCCAGCTGGCCGCCGCACAAGCACGACACCGATGCCATGCCGGAGGAGGCGGTCCTGGAGGAGGTTTACGCGTACCAGTTCCGACGGCCCGAAGCGTGGGGCGTCCAACGCCTCTATCGGCGGGACGGTAGCCGCGATGCGGTGTGGGCGGTACGTCACGGCGAGGTCGTGCTCGTGACGGATGGCTACCACCCGTTCGTCGCGACCCACGGCGACGACGCCTACTACCTCAACGTCCTGGCCGGTGATCGGCGCACGATGGCCTGCTCGTTCGACCCAGACCTGGATTTCGTGCGCGAGAGTTGGGCGGAGATGTCGCCGGACCCGCGCGTGCCCCTCGTCCCGCCGTTGGGGCGCTAGGGCTCGACGGTCACGCCGTGCCAGAAGGCGACGTAGCCCTCCACGTGCTTGGCCGCATCCTTCGTGGCCGGGTAGTACCACGCCGCGTCGCAGTTGACCTGCTCGCCGACCACCACGTCGTAGTAGCTGGCCGTGCCTTTCCAGCCGCAGATCGTGTGAGTCGCCGACGGTCGCAGCAGCTCGCTGCGCACCGCAGATGGCGGGAAGTAGACGTTGCCCTCAACGATCTCGATGGTGTCGGCCGGCGCTTCGGCAAGCAGAGCGCCGTTCCAGGTTGCCCGTGCCACGGCGCGATGGTACGCCCCGGTGCAAATCAGGTGCTGGCGAGCGCGTTGAGGGAGTGGCTGCCCGGATCGTCGACCACAACCTGGTTGCGGCCCGCACGCTTCGCCTGGTACAGGGCTGCATCGGCCCGGCGCAGGAGGCCGAGCGGGCTGCCGGCGCTGAACCGGTCGGCCACGGCGACGCCGGCGCTCACGGTCAGATGCCATGGCCCGGCCGTGGCATCGTCCTGGACGGCCAGCCGGACGCGCTCGGCCAGTGCGGCGGCGGACCTCGCGTCGGCTCCGGGGGCCAGGATGAGGAACTCCTCGCCCCCGTAGCGGAACACCTGGTCCTCGCGGCGGATCGCCTGCCGCAGGATCGCGCCGACGCGGGCAAGCGCCTCGTCACCGGCCAGGTGCCCGTTGCGGTCGTTGAAGGTCTTGAAATGGTCGAGGTCGAGCAGCACAGCCGCCAGGCGGGTGCCAGCCAGCGACAGGATCGCCTCGTCGAGCGCCCGACGGTTGCCGATCCCCGTCACCGTGTCGATCCGCGCGGTCCGCACCAGCTCCCGATTCAGGTCCTCCACGGCGCGCTCGTGCCGTCGAGTCACGCCGGTCAGGTGGCGCAACTGGAACTGCTGGGCGAGCATGCGCTGCACGCGGAAGTAGGCCAGCGGATGACCGACCGCGCTGACCAACGCAGCCAGCGCGGCGACCATCAGGGCCGAGGCGGAAGCGGGGGCGGCACCGGCGGGCGCGGTGGCCAGCTGGACGACGCTCAGCCCGACGGCGGTCGTCAGCCACGCCAGCTGCCAGCGCGGGCTCCAGACGAGGAACAGCGCCGATCCCACCAGGATCAGGGCCTGGTAGCCGGCCGACACCGGCGCCAGGGTCGGCAGCAGCCGCGAGTTGAGCAGGGTGACGACATAGAGCACTACCAGGATGGCCAGCGCGGCCGGCTCCGGCCGTCGACGAGGCCCCGCGGCAAAGCGGGCCAGCAGGACCGTGGCGCAGATTGCGGCCACGCCCATGGCGACGGCCGGCCGCGCCGCGACGCCGAAGCGCAGGAGCAGGTGGACGTCGTCGGCCAGGATCCCGAGCGCGATGGTCGGCACGCTGTAGGCCACGGCCTGGCGCACGGCGCGGCGCATCGCCTCGCTGACGCGGCGACGCACGGGTGCGGCCGGCACGGGATGCCGATCACGGCCACCGGCAGCCGGCCAGGAGGCCATCACCATGACGCCATGGTCTCGCGGCCACCGCCCTTGGGATATGCACTGATGGTCCTGCGCAGGTCCGGGTCGCGCAGGGAGCCTCCGGGTAAGGAAGTGGCCCCGGCAGGGTCACCGGCGCCACTCCGATCCGTTGGATCCGGGCTGCTAGACCGCGACGGCCTCCCGCTCGCCCTCCTCCACCAGCGGCTCGTATTCCACGTCCACGAGCTCCCCGGCCAGGTACTGGTCGTAGGCGCCCATGTCGAAGAAGCCGTGGCCCGACAGGTTGAAGACGATCACCCGCGGCTCGCCGTCCTGGCGGGCTGCCACCGCCTCGTCGATCGCCGCCCGGATGGCGTGCGACGACTCCGGTGCCGGGATGAAGCCCTCGGTCCGGGAGAACTGGATGGCAGCCTCGAAGCACGGGTTCTGGGCGTAGGCTCGCGCCTCGATCTGCCCCAGCTCGTACAGGTGGCTCACCAGCGGCGCCATGCCGTGGTATCGCAGCCCGCCGGCGTGGATCGGCGCCGGTCGGAACTGGTGGCCGAGGGTGTGCATCTTCACCATCGGCGCCATGCCGGCCGTGTCGCCGAAGTCGTA
>DASSEC010000270.1:0-4270 GCA_035696685.1 Candidatus Limnocylindria bacterium
GTGGCATCCTCGATGCGCAGCCGCTCATGCAGGTCGTCGACCTGGGTGGGGACGTTCGAAGCGGCGAAGATCTCCGTCACGGTCTGCGAGGTGAACGGTCCGGGCAGCATGCCGGTGACGGCGTCGACCTGCCGCTCGACGATCCCATCGGGCCGTGGGAAGTCGCGGATCGGCAGCTTGGCGGCCTCGGTCACCTCGGCCATGTAGTCGTGCCAGATGAAGGTCGGTCCATCGGCGGCGAAGACATCGGCGATGGGGGAGAAGTCGCTGTTGCCGACCCAGACGCCGGTGATGATGGCGCCCTCAGCGTCGTTCGCGTTCTGGTCCGGCGCCAGGTAGCCGAACGCCTGCAGGTCGCGGAAGTCATTGGTGGTGCCGGTCTTCAGCGTGGCCGGCCGGCGACCCTGGGGAGTCTGCAGCTGGAAGCGCTGGCCCCAGATCGAGTTCTGGGCTGGGTCCGTGTTATCGGCCAGGATGTCCGTGACCAGGTAGGCGGCCTGGGGTGACAGCACGCGGTGCGGCTTCGGCGCGTCCTGGCTGTGGTCGTAGATCACGTTGCCGTCGCGGTCGGTGATCTTCTCGATCATGTAGGTCGGCGCCAGGACCCCGCCGTTGGCCAGCGCCCCGTAGGCACCGGCCAGGTCGAGCTGGTGGACACCGATGGTGCCGAGCGTCAGCGACGGCACGGCGACCCCCTGCGCCTTCTGCTGCGGGTCCCACTGCAGGCCCATCCGTTCGGCCATGTCCACGACCTCCTGGGTGCCGATGAGCTGCTGCACCTTGGCGACCGGGATGTTCCACGAGTACTTCAGGGCGTCGCGAACGCGCACCGGTCCGCGCTCGCCGCCATCCGCGTTGGGCACCGAGTAGCCGTCGGCGATCTCGCCCTTGACGTCCATCAGCATCGTCGCCGGTGTGATCACGCCCCGCTCGAAGCCGGTGGCGTAGGTGATCGGCTTGAAGGCCGAGCCCGATTGGCGATAGGCCTGCCCGACCACGTCGAACGCCGGCTGATGCGCGTCCGTCGAGCGACCGTAGTAGTTCGACGATCCCACGTAGGCGATGACCGCGCCGCTCCGATAGTTGAGGGTGACCAGCGCGTCGTTGTTGATGTTGCGGCCCTGCAGCTGCTTGATCCAGCCCAGCGCGGCCTGGCCGTACTTGGCAACCAGGCGATCGTCGCTGAGCCGATCCAGGTCATACGCCACCCCGGCCCACTTCTCGGCGGCCACCTGGTAGCCCCGGTACTGAAGCGTGGTGTCGATCCGCAGCCCGCCGCGATCGAGCAGGTCCTCGTTGCCCAGCAGGTCCGCGGCCGCTCGCCGCACGGCATAGACGAAATGCGGCGCGCGGTACCGCCGCGAACGCTGCGGGGCCAGCACGATGCGCTCCGCCGCGGCCGCGCTGGCCTGCTCCTGGGTGATGTAGCCGGCGGCGACCATGTTGGCCAGCACGAACCCCTGCACCCGCTTGGCGCCGGCACTGTTGGGCACCACCAGGACGGTTCGGCCGCGATTGTCCTTGCGCTCGACCGCCTCCTTGGTGGGATCCAGGGCCGATGGGCTGCGCACCAGGCCGACCAGCATGGCCGCCTCGCCGACCGAGAGCTGGTCTTCCGGCTTGTCCGAGCTGATGTCCTTGCCGAAGTAGGCGCGCGCGGCGGCTTTGATGCCGTAGGCGTTGTTGCCGTAGTAGACCTGGTTCATGTACATGGCCAGGATCTGCTCCTTGCCCTGCTGGCCCGGGTACTCGTCGCTCACGCGCAGCGCCAGGATCGCCTCCTTGATCTTCCGTTCGAGGATGCGGCCCGGATCGGCCATCAGCTCGGCATCGAAGAGGCGGATACGGACGAGCTGCTGGCAGATGGTGGAGGCGCCGGAGACGGTGTTACCCGCCGTGAAATTCTGGATGGCGGCCCGCAGGATGCCGCGGAAGTCGATGCATGGGTTCGTCCAGAACGTCTTGTCCTCGGCCGCCACCTGTGCGTCGACCAGCAGCTTGGGAATGTCCTCGAACTTGACCACCTCGCGCTGCTCGGCGGCGAAGCTGGCCAGCTCCACCCCATCGGCCGAGTAGACGCGCGACCCCTCGTCCAGCTGGAAGTTGGCGAGGTCCTTCACCGACGGCAGCCCGGTGGTGTAGGACGCGTATACGACGATCATGCCGATGAACATCGCCGCCGCCGCCGCGGTGAACACCGCCAGGATGACGGCTGGCAACAGGGCGATCCCGCCGCCGCGCACGGCTGACCGCGGCGCACCCCGAGGCGCAGGGCGGGCGGGAGGAGGGCTCGGGTAGGCGCCGCGCGGCGCCTGGCGTCGGGACATCGGTTCGCGACGATAGCACGGAGCGTGCCCGCCCTATACTCGCAGCCCCATGACCGCCCAGATCCTGGACGACCTGCGCTGGCGCGGGCTGCTGGCCCTGAGCACCGATGAAGCGGCCCTGGATGCCGCCATGTCCGCCGGGCCGATCACGTTCTACTGCGGCTTCGACCCGTCGGCCCCGTCACTGCACTTCGGGAACCTGGTGCAGCTGGTCACGATGCGGCGGCTGCAGGAAGCCGGGCACCACGCCATCTGCGTGGTGGGTGGCTCGACGGGGCTGATCGGCGATCCCAGCGGGAAGTCGGCCGAGCGCGTGCTCAACGACCTCGAGGTCGTGGCGGCCTGGGTCGAGCGGATCAGGAGCCAGGTGACGCGCCTGCTGCCGATGCAGGGCGACAACCCGGCGCGGGTCGTGAACAACCTGGACTGGACGCGCGACGTCAGCGCCATCAGCTTCCTGCGCGACATCGGCAAGCACTTCAGCGTGGCGCGCATGCTGGCCAAGGAGGCCGTGAGCGCGCGCATGAGCGACGAGGGCATCAGCTACACCGAGTTCAGCTACCAGATCCTGCAGGCGCTCGACTACCTGGAGCTCTACCGCCGCTACGGCACGACGCTGCAGACCGGCGGCTCGGACCAGTGGGGCAACCTGACGGCCGGGGTGGATCTCATCCGGCGCGCCGAAGGCGCATCGGTCCATGCACTGGCCACCCCCCTGATCACCCGCGCCGATGGCACCAAGTACGGCAAGACGGAGGCTGGGGCCCTGTGGCTGGACCCGACCATGACCTCGCCGTACGCGTTCTACCAGTACTTCCTCAACCAGGCCGATGCGGACGTGGGGGCCCTGCTGCGGACCTTCAGCTTCCGCTCTCGCGACGAGATCGAGGCGCTGGACCAGGCCACCGCCGAGCACCCCGAGGCACGCGAGGCCCAGCAGGTGCTGGCGTCCGAGCTCACCACGCTGCTGCACGGCGCGGACGAGGCGCAAGGGGCCGTGGCGGCGAGCCAGGCGATCTTCGGGCAGGGCGAGCTGCGAACGCTCGACGCCTCAACGCTCGAGAGCGTGGCCTCGGCGTTGCCACGCATCATGCTGGACGGTGATCTGCCGTCGGCGACCGACCTGCTGGTCGGGACAGGACTGGCGCGCAGCCGCTCCGATGCCCGGCGAATGATCGGCGAGGGCGGTGCCTACCTGAACAACGTGCGGATCAGCGACCCCGAGCTGGTGCCCGGGCAGGATGCGCTGCTGCATGGCCGCTGGCTCATCCTTCGTCGCGGCAAGCGCAACGTGGCGGTGGCGGAGGTCAGCCGCCGGCCCTAGTGCTTCTCGCCGGCAGCCACCTTCGAGGCGTGCTCGGCAATCACCTTCTCGGCGACGTTGTGCGGCACTTCTGCGTAGTGGTCCAGCTTCCAGTTGAAGCTGCCGCGCCCCTGGGTGATGGAGCGCAGCTCGGTGGCGTAGTGGAACATCTCCGCCTGCGGCACCTGCGCGCGCAGCTGCTGCTTCCCGTCATTGGAATCCATGCCCAGCACGTGGCCGCGCTTGGCCGTGATCTGCCCCATCACGTCGCCCATGTACTCGTCGGGGACGGTGACTTCGACCTCCAGGACCGGCTCGAGCAGCACGGGGTTGGCCTCGGGGAACGCGCGCTTCAGCGCCTGTGAGGCTGCCACCTTGAACGCCATCTCGCTGGAGTCCACGGTGTGGTAGCTGCCGTCCACCAGCGTGGCTCTCATGTCCACCACGGGGAAGCCGGCCAGCACGCCCTCCGACATCGCCTCGCGCAGGCCCTTCTCGACGGCGGGGATGTACTGCTTGGGCACCACGCCGCCCACGATCTTGTCGCCGAACTCGAAGCCCGATCCAGATGGCAACGGCTCGAACTCGATCACGACGTGCCCGAACTGCCCGTGGCCCCCCGTCTGTCGCTTGAAGCGGT
>DASSEC010000271.1:0-5804 GCA_035696685.1 Candidatus Limnocylindria bacterium
TGATGATCACCTTGTCCGGCCGCACCTCGACGAAGCCGCCGGAGATGAACATCAGCTGCTCGCTGCCGCCCTTCTTGATCCGCAGCTCGCCGATGCCCAGCGCGCTGATGAGCCGGGTGTGGTGTGGCAGGATGCCCAGCTGGCCGTCGATGCCGGGCACCACGACCATGTCCACCTCGTCGGTGTACGCCCGCCGCTCGGGACTCACGATCTCCAGCTGCAGCGGCATTCAGATCACCTTGCCTGGCCCGCAGGGCACATCTACTTCATCCCCTCCGCGTTCTCGACCACGTCCTCGATCTGGCCGGCCATCAGGAACGCCTGCTCGGGCAGCTGGTCGTGCTTGCCGTCCAGGATCTCCTTGGCGCCGCGAACGGTCTCCATGCGCTGCACGTACTTGCCGGGGCGACCGGTGAACTGCTCCGCGACGAACATCGGCTGCGACATGAAGCGCTGGAGGCGCCGCGCGCGACCGACGGTCAGCTTGTCCTCCTCGGAGAGCTCGTCCATGCCCAGGATGGCGATGATGTCCTGCAGGTCCTTGTAGCGCTGCAGGGTGCGCTGCACCTCGCGCGCGACCTGGAAATGCTCGTCGCCAACGATCCGCGGGTCGAGCACGGTCGAGGTGGAGGTCAACGGGTCCACGGCCGGGTAGATCCCGATCTCGACGATCGAACGCTCGAGGCGGATGGTCGAGTCCAGGTGGCCGAAGGTCGTGGCCGGGGCCGGATCGGTGTAATCGTCGGCCGGCACGAAGATCGCCTGCAGGCTGGTGATCGAGCCCTTCTTGGTGGAGGTGATGCGCTCCTGGAGGTCGCCCATCTCGGTGGCCAGGGTCGGCTGGTAGCCCACCGCCGAGGGCATGCGACCCAGCAGGGCCGATACCTCCGAGCCCGCCTGCGTGAAGCGGAAGATGTTGTCGATGAACAGGAGGATGTCGCGACCCTCCTCGTCGCGGAAGTATTCCGCCATGGCCAGCGCCGTCAGCCCGACCCGCTGCCGCGCGCCCGGCGGCTCGTTCATCTGGCCGAAGACCATGACCGTCTTGTCGATGACGCCCGACTCGGTCATCTCGCCCAGGAGGTCGTTCCCCTCGCGGGAACGCTCGCCCACGCCGGCGAACACCGAGTAGCCGCCGTGCTCCTGCGCAATGTTGCGGATCAGCTCCTGGATGATGACCGTCTTGCCCACGCCGGCGCCGCCGAACACGCCGACCTTCCCGCCGCGCTTGAACGGGGCGATGAGGTCGATGACCTTGATGCCCGTCTCGAAGACCTGTGACTCGGTCTCCATGTCCTCGAAGGACGGGGGATCGCGGTGGATGGGCAGCATCTGCTTGGACTTCACCTCGCCCTTGCCGTCGATGGCATGACCCAGCACGTCGAAGACACGGCCCAGCGTGGCCTCGCCCACCGGCACGCTGATTGGCCCGCCGGTGTCCACCGCCTCGAGGCCGCGGGAGAGGCCATCCGTGGTCGACATGGCGACGGTGCGCACCCAATTGTTGCCCAGGTGCTGCTGCACCTCCACCACCAGGGTGTCGTCCTGCTCGCTGATGGCCAGGCCCTTGGCGCCCTTCTTCCTGCCGTCGGCCTTCGCGCCGTTGCCGCGCGCTTCCTTCGGTCGCTTGATCTCGAGCGCGTTGTAGATCGCGGGCAGCTCGCCCGGCGGGAACTCGACGTTGATCACGGGTCCCGTGATCTGGATCACCTTTCCGGCTGCCATGGGTGTGTCCGTTCTCCTTCGTTCAGCCGCCGAGCGCTTCTGCGCCGGAGGCGATCTCGATCATTTCGCGGGTGATGGTCGCCTGGCGGGTCTTGTTGTAGACCAGCGTGAGGTCGCCCATCAGCTCATTGGCATTGTCGGTGGCGCTGCGCATGGCGATCATCCGCGCCGACTGCTCGGAGGCGTTGGCCTCCAGGACGGCGCGAAAGAGGTCAACGGCCACGTAGTGCGGCAGCAGGCGGCTAAGCACCGCCTCGGGAGTGGGCTCGAAGAGGTACTCGTCGGTCCGCGCGGCCTCATCCGCCTCCAGCTCGGCGGGGCGCGGGACCGGCAGTAGCACGCTGACGGATGGGCGCTGCGTCAGGGTGCTGACGAAGCCCGCGTACACCACGGCGATCTCGTCGTAGGTGCCGTCCAGGAAATCCTCCGCCACCAGCCGCGCGATGGGGGTGACGTCGGCGAATGATGGCCGATCCCCGAGACGGGGGAAGTGGGCCGCGATCGGCACACCCGCCCGGCGCAGCTGGTCGCGGCCCTTGCGGCCAACGGTAACCGCGGAGACCTCGACAGGCCCCTCGCCGTTTCGGCCGCCGGCGCGCTCGTTGATGAAGCGCAGCGCCGCCCGCACCGTGTTCGTATCCAGGGCGCCGGCCAGGCCGCGGTCCGTCGTCATGACGATCAGGCCGATGCGGTGCACCGGGCGGCGGGCGAGCAGCGGGTCAACCTCCTCGCCCACGGTGGCCGCCACGCGGCTGAGCGCGGAGCCCAGCTCGTCCGAGTAAGGGCGCGCGGAAAGAATGGCCTCCTGCGCCCGCTTCATGCGGGACGCGGCCACCAGCTCCATGGCGCGGGTGATCTGCGAGATGTTCCGGATCGACGCGATCCGCCCGCGGATCTCCTTCAGGCTGGCCACGCCTAGCCCTTGGCCTCCGGCTCAGCCACTTCCTCGTCCGCCGACTCCTCTTGGGCCGATTGGTCGTTGGCCGGTTCGTCTGCCGCCTGCGGCTGCTCCTCTGACTCCGCCTTCGCCGCCTCGCCCTTGGCTTCCGCATCGACATCGGCCTTCTCTGCCTTCTCGGCGTCATTGGCCATGGCCGAGTCATCGGCCTTGCCGAAGCCGGCCTGTGAGCGGTATTCCTTCACCGCCTTCTCGAGCTGCGCCGTCGTGTCGTCCGAGAGCGCCTTCTCCTTGGCGATGGCGGGCAGGAGGTCGCCGAAGGTCGATTCCAGGAAGCGGTAGAAGCCGGTCTCGAATTCGCCGAGCCGAGCGGACTCCACGTCGTCCAGCCAGCCGTTGGTGGCGGCCCAGATGATGGCGACCTGCTTCTCCACCGGCAGCGGACTGAACTGCGGCTGGCGCAGGATCATGGTCACCTTCTCGCCACGGGTCAGCTGATCGCGCGTGGCCTTGTCCAGGTCACTGGCGAACTGCGCGAACGCCGCCAGCTCGCGGTACTGGGCCAGGTCCAGCCGCAGCTTGCCGGCGACCTGCCGCATGGCCTTGATCTGGGCGTTGCCGCCCACCCGACTCACACTGATGCCGGCGTTCACCGCAGGCCGCTGGCCCTGGTTGAACAGGTCGGTCTGCAGGAAGATCTGCCCGTCGGTGATGCTGATCACGTTGGTGGGGATGTACGCCGACACGTCACCGGCCTGCGTCTCGATCACCGGCAGCGCCGTCAGCGACCCGCCGCCGTTGTCCTTGTTCAGCCGCGCCGCCCGCTCCAGCAGACGGCTGTGGGAATAGAAGATGTCGCCGGGGAACGCCTCGCGACCTGGCGGGCGGCGCATCAGCAGGGACACCTGGCGGTAGGCCCAGGCGTGCTTTGACAGGTCGTCGTAGACGCACAGCGCATCGCGGCCGTTGTCCATGAACTCCTCGCCCATGGCCACGCCGGCGTAGGGCGCCAGGTACTGGAGCGGGGCCGGATCGGACGCCGAGGCGGAGACGATGATGGAATGCTCCATCGCGCCCCGCTCCTCCAGCTGGGCCACCACCTGCGCCACGGTCGACTGCTTCTGGCCGATGGCGACGTAGATGCAGATCAGGTCCTGGCCCTTCTGGTTGATGATGGTGTCGACCGCGATGGCGGTCTTCCCGGTCTGACGGTCGCCGATGATCAGCTCGCGCTGGCCGCGGCCGATGGGGATCATGGCGTCGATGGCCTTGATCCCGGTCTGCACTGGGGTGTCCACCGGCTGTCGCACGATCACGCCCGGGGCGATGCGCTCGACCGGGCGGGTCTTCGCCGTCTCGATGGGCCCCTTGCCGTCGATTGGCTCGCCGAGCGGGTTCACCACGCGGCCGATGAGCGCGTCGCCCACCGGCACCTCGACCACGCGACCCGTGGTCTTGACCTGGTCGCCCTCCTTGAGCTCGGTGTAGTCGCCCAGGATCAGGGCGCCCACCGTCTCCTCCTCAAGGTTGAAGGCCATGCCCATGACCCCACCCGGAAACTCGAGCAGCTCGGAGGCAAGTGCGCCGGACAGCCCATAGATCTGGGCAATGCCGTCGCCGACCTCCACGATGGTGCCGACGCCGGAGACATCGGCCCCTTCGTCGAAGCCCTTGATCTCGCTTCTGATGATCGACGTGATCTCGTCGGATCGAATCGCCATGTGTTCCTCTCTACGTGATCGGAGTCCGTCAGACCGTCGTCAGGCGGGCACGCAGCCGCTCCAGGCGGCTGCGCACGCTTGCGTCATAGAGCCTGTCGCCGATGCGCACGGCGATCCCGCCGATGAGCGACTCATCGACCACCTCGTTCATCTCGACCTGCTCACCGGTGAGCTGGGCCAGGCGCTCCTCGACGGAACGCCGCTGTTCATCCTCGAGCGGCAGCGCGCTGCGGATCTCGGCCAGCACGATGCCCCGCTCGCGCCGGAGCAGCTCGGCGAAGTGCGCGATCATCGGGACGATGGCCCGCGGACGGCCGCGCCGCACCATGAGCAGCACCAGCGCGATGGCTTCGGGAGTTGTCTCCGGGCCGGCAACCCTGGCGAGCAGCTGCTCCTTGGCCGCGAACGGCACCACCGGATGCTCCAGGATCCGCCGCAGCTCGTCGTCGTCCAGCAGCTCACCGAACCGCGCCAGGTCGCGCTCCCAGTCGTCCAGCGTGCCGTCGGCACGCCCGATCTGGAGCGCCGCCTCCGCGTAGCGCCGGGCAGCCGTCTCGCGTCGCGCCACCTAGTTGCTCTCCCCCTTCGCGCGCGAGGCGGCACTCGCACCCTCGCCGCTCGCCGGCTTGACCTCCTTGAGGAAGTCCTCCACCAAGCGTCGCTGCGTGGGCGCGTCCATCTCGGAGCGGACCAGCCGCCCGGCGGCCTGCAGCGCGAGATCGGCCACGGTCGAGCGGAGCTCGGCCATGGCCTTCTCCTTCTCGGCGGTGATCTCCTCGCGAGCACGCGTGGCGACCTTGTCGGCCTGCTCCTTGGCATCGGCCAGGATCTCGGTGCGCGAGTCCTCGGCGATCTTGTTGGCGCGCGCCACCATGGCCTGCGCCTCTTTGCGGGCCTCGTCCAGCGCGGCCTCGCGCTCGGCGCGCGCCAGCTCGCGGTCGCGGGCGGCCGCCTCGGCGTCCTCCAGCCCCTTCCGGATCCGCGACTCGCGCTCATCCAGCAGCTTCAGCACCGGCTTGAACAGGAATCGGTTCAGCAGGTACAGGAGCAGCAGGAAGTTGAAGACCTGGAAGAGCAGCTTCGGGAGGTCGACCCCGAAGGCGTCGAAGAATGCCACTGACGGCTTCCTAGGCCGCGAAGATCAGGATCAGCGAAACGACCAGGCAGTAGATGCCGATGGCCTCGGTCAGCGCCAGGCCCAGGATGTACGGCACGAAGATCGCGCCCGACGCCTCGGGGTTGCGCCCCAGGGCCTCCATGGCCTTGCTGAAGCCGATGCCCAGGCCGATGCCGGGGCCGATGGCTCCGATCATCGCCAGACCGGCGGCAAGATTTGAATCCACTTCCTTCTCGAACCTCCTAAACGGTTGCCTTGGTGCCTCTCACGAGGCGGATGGTGCGTGCGCAGTGGTATCGGGCGTGGCTGCCTCCTCCATCGGGCCATGGCCTTCCGCAGCATG
>DASSEC010000272.1:0-6248 GCA_035696685.1 Candidatus Limnocylindria bacterium
CGCGCCAACCTGGTGCGCATGCTGCGCGCCGGCGAGCCCCTGCTGCCCGGCATCCTCGGCTATGACGACAGCGTGCTGCCCCAGATCGAGAACGCGGTGCTGGCCGGACAGGACATCATCCTGCTGGGAGAGCGCGGGCAGGCCAAGAGCCGCATTGCCCGCTCCCTGGTTTCGCTGCTCGACGAATGGGTCCCCGAGGTGGCTGGGGCCGAGCTGCACGACGACCCGCTGCGACCGGTCAGCCCCTACGCCCGCGCCCTGGTGGCCGAGCAGGGGGACGACGCACCGGTGGCCTGGCTGCATCGCGACCTGCGCTACGGAGAGAAGCTGGCGACACCGGACATCACGATCGCCGACCTCGTCGGGGAGGTGGACCCGGTCAAGGTGGCCGAGGGCCGTTACCTCTCGGACGAGCTGACCATCCATTACGGGCTGCTGCCTCGCACGAACCGCGGCATCTTCGCCATGAACGAGCTGCCGGACCTCGCCGAGCGCATCCAGGTTGGCCTGCTCAACCTGATGGAGGAGCGCGACGTCCAGATCCGTGGCTACAAGGTTCGCCTGGAGCTCGACCTGTTCGTGATCGCCTCGGCCAATCCGGAGGACTACACCAGCCGCGGCCGCATCATCACCCCGCTGAAGGATCGCTTCGGTGCCCAGATCCGGACCCACTACCCGGAGGACCCCGAAGTCGAGATCGCGATCGTCGAGGCGGAGCGCACCGCGTTCGACGACGAGGCCAGCGCCGAGGTGCCGGTCCACGTGCCGGGCTTCATGCGCGAGGTCGTCGCCGAGCTGTCGCAGCTCGCGCGCCGCTCCTCCGAGGTGAGCCAACGATCCGGCGTCAGCGTCCGCGTGACCATCGCCAACCACGAGACGCTGCTGGCCGCCGCCCTGAAGCGGGCAGTGAGGCTCGGCGAGCCGGTGGCGGCTCCCCGCATCAGCGACCTGCCCGCGGTGATCGCCTCGACCGCGGGCAAGATCGAGCTGGAGACGCTGGGCGACGAGACGCGCGAGGACAAGGTGATCGAGAAGCTCGTCCAGCGCAGCGTGGTCAACGTCTTCAACCGCCATTTCGTGATCTCGGAGCTGGCCCCGTTGATCGAGCGCTTCGAGGAGGGGGCCGATGCCGAGGTGGGGGAGGCGATCGGCTCGAATGTCCACGAGCGCCTGGTCGACCAGATCCCGGAGCTGCGTCGAGCGGTCAGTCGCCTGGACGTCGGGGAGTCGCCCGCGGGCGTGGCCAGCGGCGTGGAATTCGTGCTCGAGGGCCTGCACCTCAACCGGCGCCTCAACAAGGAGCGGCGCGGTGGCGGGATCCGCTACGCCCGCTGAGCGGCCGGGGCGCGGATCGGACGCCTTCCCCAGGGCGCGCGTCCTGGCGCTTGTGCGACGCATGCCGGCCTATGCCCGGCTCGGCTGGGCGCTGGGCCGCGATCCGCAGCTGAGTGGACGGCGGCGGGCCGCGGTGCTGGCCGCGGCCGCCTACCTCGTCTCGCCGATCGACCTGGTGCCCGGCATCATTCCCGTCGCCGGCCAGCTGGACGATGCAGCGGTGGCACTGCTCGGCCTGCGCTTCGCACTGCGCGGCCTGCCTCCTGGTGAGCGGGCGGCCCACCTCTCAGCGGCCGGCGTCACCGCGGCCCAGCTCGATGAGGATCTGGCGACCGTCGGGCACAGCGCCGCGTGGCTCGCCCGACGCGCCGGACGCCTGGGCGTACGGGCGGGCGTTGGCGCCACCCGGCTGGCCGCTCGCGGCCTGCGCGCGGCGTGGCGGAGGGTGCGGTGAGCCTCTATCGCTACTCGCGCTGGGACGGCAGCCAGCAGCTACCGCCATTCGACGCCGACGACGTCCTGGATGCCCTGTCCGACGACGTCCTGGCCGATGGCGACGTCCGCCGGGCGCTGCAGCGCCTGATGCAGCGTGGCATGCGCGGCATGCGCGGCGGAGACGTGCCCGGCCTGCGGCGAATCGTCGACCGCCTGCGCCAGCGCCGGCAGGCCGAGCTCGAGCGCAGCCACCTGGACGGCGTCCTGGACGACCTCGCCGAGCGGCTGGACCAGATCGTGGAGCAGGAGCGCGCCGGCATCGAGCAACGCCTCGAAGCCGCCGAGCGCAGCTCGCAGGACGCCGCGCCGGGCGAGGCGCAGGAGCGGGCGCAGATGGTCGAGCAGGTGCTGCGCCGCGCCGCGCAGCAGCGACGGGACCGGCTTGATTCGCTCGGATCGGGCCTGGCAGAGCGACTGCACGGGCTGCGCGACTACGAGTTCATGGATCCGGCCGCCCGCGACGCGTTCAACGCCCTGACCGACGAGCTGCGGCAGCAGCTCATGCAGACCTACTTCCAGGGGCTGAAGGAGGGCGTGGCCGGCCTCACCCCGGAGGACCTGGATGGTGTCCGTCAGATGGTCCGCGACCTCAACTCGCTCTTGGAGAAGCACGCGTCCGGCGCCGATACGCGCGCCGACTTCGACGCCTTCATGGCGCAGCACGGGCACTACTTCCCGCCCGGCATCAGCAACGTCGACGAGCTGATCGATCACCTGCACCGCCAGGCCTCGCAGATGGCCTCGCTGCTGCACAGCATGAGCCCGCAGATGCGCGAGGAGCTGCAGCAGCTGATGGACGACCTGCTGCGCGATGATCGGCTCCGCTGGGACATGGCCCGCCTGGCGGGCAACCTCCAGGGGCTGCGCCCGGACCAGCCGTTCGGCGAACCGTATCCCTTCTCGGGCGACGAGCCCATGGGCCTGGTGGACGCCCTGTCCGCCATCGACCGCCAGCAGCAGTTCGATGCCATGGAGCAAGACCTGCTGGGAGCGCGCGACCCGGATGCCCTTGACCACCTGGATGCCGAGCAGCTGAAGCAGCTCGCCGGCGAGGAGGCGGAGGAAGACCTGCAGCGGCTCCGCGAGCTGACGCGCGCGCTCGAGGAAGCGGGCTACCTGGAGAACGAAGGCGGCCGGCTCGAGCTTACGCCGCGGGCCGCGCGCCGCATGGGCATGCGGGCGCTGACCGAGATCTTCAGCCGGCTGCGCCGGGAATCGCTGGGCGGCCACCCGCTGCCGACGTCCGGGGGAAGCGGGGAGCCGACCGATGACACCCAGCCGTATGAGCACGGCGACCCGTTCGTGCTGGACCTCAACCGCACGCTGTTCAACGCCATGGCCCGCAGCGGTCCTGGCACGCCGCTGCGCCTGGCGCCCGACGACTTCGAGGTGCGGCGCTCCGAGGAGGCGACGGTCTCCTCGACGGTGCTGCTGCTCGACATGAGCCGATCCATGCTGCTGCGTGGGTGCTCCACCGCGGCCAAACGCGTCGCCATGGCGCTGCACACGCTGATCCACACCAAGTACCCGCGCGACCGGCTGTACGTCGTTGGCTTTGCGTATTACGCGCGGCAGATCAAGCCGGAGGCGATCGCCACGCTGTCACCATACGAGTTCGAATACGGCACCAACCTCCAGCACGCGCTGATGATCGCCAGGCAGCTGCTGGGCCGGCGCAGTGGCGGCAACAAGGAGATCGTGGTGATCACCGATGGCGAGCCGACTGCACACATCGAGAACGGGCAGGTCGAGTTCGCCTATCCGCCGACGATCCATACCATGCAGTCCACCCTCCGGGAGGTCGGCCGTGCGACCAAGGAGGGGATCGTTATCAATACGTTCATGCTCGAGCGTTCGCGGTACCTGTCCGAATTCGTGGACCTGATGAGCCGCATCAATCGTGGCCGCGCCTTCTACGTCGAGCCGGAGCACCTGGGCGAGTACGTGCTGGTCGACTACGTCAGCAAGAAGCGGCGGCGCGTGGCCTGAGGTGGCGAGACCGCTGAAGGTCGGCGTCCAGCTGCCCGAGGTCGAGTACGTCGTCCGCTGGCCGGAGCTGCGCGCCATGGCGCAGACGGCAGAAGCCATCGGCCTCGACTCGGTCTGGGTCGGCGACCACCTCCTGTACCGCTGGGAGGACCAGCCATCGCGCGGCCCGTGGGAGGCGTGGTCGACGCTCGCGGCGCTGGCGGCCGTCACCGAGCGCATCGAGCTAGGCCCGCTGGTGGCCGCCACCAGCTTCCACAACCCGGCCATGCTCGCCAAGATGGCGGCCACGATCGATGAGATCAGCGGCGGCCGGCTGATCCTGGGCTTGGGCGCCGGCTGGAACCGCACTGAGTACGACGCGTACGGCTTCCCCTACGACCACCGGGTGAGCCGCTTCGAGGAGGCGTTCACCGTCATTCGCAGCCTGCTGCGAGACGGCCGCGTCGACTTCGACGGCAGCTACTACCAGGTCCGCGACTGCGAGCTGCTGCCGCGTGGCCCGCGTCCGGAAGGTCCGCCGCTGATGGTCGGGTCGGAGGGGGAGCGGATGCTGTCGATCACCTTGCCGCACGTCCAGGCCTGGAACGCGTGGTTCGACTGGTTCGACAACGATCTCGTGCAGTACCGGGCGCTGCGCGACCGGATCGACGCCGCCTGCCGGCTGGCCGGCCGCGATCCCGCCGACGTGGAGCGCACCGTCGCGCTGTACGTCTCGCTCCCCGAAGCCCACGGCCGGCCCAGCGGCCGTTCGGAGGACCCGACCGCGCCGGCGATGCCCGGGCTCAGCGGCGAGCCGGAGCAGCTGGCCGCCAGCCTGCGGGCATTCGCCGCGGAGGGCGTCAGCCACGTCCAGCTCGTGCTGGATCCCATCACGCCTGACAGCGTCGCGACGCTGGCTCCCGCGCTCGAGCTGCTCGACGCCTGACGGCTGCTATCCTCGCCGCCATGGACGAGGAGGGCACCGCCCTGCCACTCGGCGCCTCGGGACGCCTCGAGGCGGTCCCGCTGAGCAATGCCGCCGGCGACCACGCGCTGCTCATTCGGCAAGGTGATGCCTCGCGCGCGCTCCTGACCGGCGAGCGCGGCCCGGACCGCGAGCGAGTGATCCTCATCCCGCTCGACGACGACATCGAGACCCGCATGGACGGTGACGCCCTGGCCGTGTGGCTGGCACGCGGCTCGGTCGCGCCGGTGCGTGCCGAGGTGCCGGGTTGGGCGAATGCCATCGGCTTTGCCCTGGTGCTGGCGGTCATCGGCCTGGCCATCCTGGGCAGCCTGACCTTCTTCGCCTGGCTGGCTGGCCTGCTCACGTGACCGATGCGCCCCGCGGCGTGATGCCGCCCAGCTCCGGGTTGATTGCCATGCGCATCGGCGTGGAGTTCGGCTCGGCGGAGGACTTCAGCAGCAGCCTGGAGCGCGCCCTGGCGCGCGGGGGCGATCGCGGTGCGACAGTGGTGGCGCTACTCGATCGGGGCGACATCTCCATCCACATCCCGCGGGAGGACGGCCCGTCATGGAACACCGTGCCCCTGGTGCACCTGCACCGCGGCGAGCAGCCGGCACCTGATGACTGGGCGACCGCGAACGAAATCCTGGAGAAGCTGGAGCGCTACCGCTGATGCGGCTGTACCTCAGCGTGGACATGGAGGGGCTGGCCGGCGTGGCGCATCCGGCGCAGACCTTCTTCGGCCGCGACGGGGCGGCCGACCGAGTCGACTACGACCGCAGCCGCGCCCTGATGGCCGGCGAGACGAACGCGGCCATCCGTGCGGCGTTCGACGCGGGGATGACCGAGGTGGTGGTCAATGATTCGCACTGGCAGATGCGGAACCTGCGCGCCGAGGACCTCGACCCGCGAGCGCGGCTCATCATCGGCGACAAGCCGTACTCGATGACCCAGGGCGTCGGGGCGGAGGGCGACGGGTTGGGCTTCGCGGCGGCCGCATTCGTGGGTTATCACGCGGGCGCGGGACACCCGACCGGCATCATGAGCCACACATACGCCGGCGTGGCGGTGCTCGAGGCCCGCGTGAACGGCGTGCCGCACAACGAGGCCGGCCTCAACGCCCTGCGGCTGGGCCAGTTCGGCGTCCCGGTGGCGCTGGTGACCGGCGACGACGCGCTGGCGGGCGAGGTAGAGCTCCAGCTCCCCTGGGCCGAGCGCGTGGTGGTGAAGCGAGCCCAGGCGGGCTTCGCGGCCGAGTCCGACTCGCCGGAAGCGGCCCGCCGGGCCATCGCCGATGGCCTGGGGCGGGCGCTGGCCCGCCTGGACCAGATGCCGCTCTATCAGCTGCCGGAGCTGCGGCTGGAGGTCGACCTGCGGCTGCCCGTCATGGCCGACTTCTGCGCGGTGATCCCGGGCGTGGAGCGGATCGGCCCGCGGACCGTGGCGGCCGAGGCGGCCGACCCGGACGCGCTGTTCGCCGTGT
>DASSEC010000273.1:0-6919 GCA_035696685.1 Candidatus Limnocylindria bacterium
CGCGCAGGTGCGTCGGGGAGGCGTCGCGCAGCCGGCCATACCCGGCCTCGGTGAGCTCGGCCCACGCGCCGCGACGGTCGGTGTCGCAGCTGATCCGTTGCACGAGGCCGTCCGCCTGGAGCCGGTCGATCAATCGGGTGGCGCCGGACCGCGACAGCGCCAGCGTGTCGGCCAGCTCGCTCATCCGCAGCCGCCGTCCCGGGCTGTAGGCCAGGATCAGCAGCACCTCGTACTCCCCCAGGCCCATGGACTGCTCGGCCTGCAGCTCGCGCTCCAGCTGCCGGCGCACCTGCGCGTGGGCGTACAGGAAGGTACGCCAGGCGTTCAGGCGCGGGTCGCGCGGGCTGGGGATGGAGCTCGGCACGCGTCAGATGCTGACAGAGGCTCGGCAGCCGCCGCAAGCAGAGGGGCGCATCGGCTCAGTACCGTTCGGCGATGTCCGATCGCCAGGCCGGCGCATCGAAGGGTTGGCACCAGTAGCTGCGCTCGGCCGCGACCTGCCCGTCGCGGAAGTCCATGAACAGCAGGTCGAACCAGGTCTCGCCATCGGGATACACCCGTTCGACCTCGCCCAGCCAGTGCGCGCCCACGCCGTTGACCCGCAGTGGCACCGGTGATGCGCCGATGACCCATTGGTCCTCGGCGCCGGTGATGGCGATCGGCCGCAGGGCCGGCAGGCCGCCCGGGTAGTGCGCGTGCGCCTCGAGGTAGGCCTTCGAGCTGGGGAAGCGCTCGCCGGCCTGCGGCATGTCGTGGACCCAGGCCGGATGGCGCAGCCGATCCAGTGTGTCGAGGTCCGCCTCCGACTGCGCGCGGAAGTAGCGCTCGACCACGCCGCGCTCGACCACCTGGTGGCCGCCCAGCTCGCGCGGAGGGTCGGTATCGGAGATGGGCACCACCCAGGCCGCCCGCCAACCGGCAGCGGAGAGGCGCGGCGCGTAGTAGCAGCGTTCCCGCACGGCTTGGCGCTCGCCGAGCTCGACCACGCTCACCACCCACCACGGCTCGTCGCCGTAGCTGGCGTGCGTCTCGAGCGCCGCCCATTGCCCGCCCAGCAGCGTGACCCGCGGCACCGCATCGAAGCGCGGCGCCTGCGGATGCTCGGCCAGCATGCGGCGGACGTTGTCCGGTCCACGCACCAGCTCGTGGGACTGAGGAAACTCGACGACGTAGTCGGGCGCCAGCATGCGCACGTAGGCATCGGTGTCGCCGGAGTGCTGGGTGTCGGCGAGGTGCTGGGCCAGGACGTGCAGCCCATCGGTTCTCATCGGACCCCGATTGTGCACCGCTCAGTCGGCGGTCGGAACCTCGATCCAGAAGGTGGAGCCGATGCCCTCCACGCTCTCGACGCCCACGGCGCCCCCATGCGCCTCGGCCAGGTGCCGCACGATGGCCAGGCCCAGGCCGCTGCCGCCGCGTGGCTCCAGCCCGTCGCCGCCCTCATCGCTGCGCGCCCGGCTGCGGTCCACCTTGTAGAAGCGCTCGAAGATCCGAGCCTGGTGGGTGGCCGGGATGCCGATGCCGTCGTCAGCGACCGTGAAGCGCACGTAATCCCCCCGCGGCTCCCAGCCGATCCGCACCTCACCACGGGCATGGCTGTACTTCACCGCGTTGTGCGCCAGGTTGAGCAGCGCCTGGCCGAGGCGCGCCGGGTCCGCGCGTGCACTGAAGCCGACGCTGCTGTCCGGATCGGCCAGCACGCGGATCGCGATATGGCGCCGCTCGGCGACGGGTCGGATCCGTTCGGCGACCTCGGCGACCACGGCGCCGGGTCGCACGGCCTGCAGGTCCAGCTTCGTCTCGCCCGACTCGATCATGGTCAGGTCCAGGAGCTCGTCGACCATCTGCGCGAGATGGTCGACCTCGCGCTCGATCTGCTGGGTGAAGTCGCGCGCGGTCTCCGGATCCTCAACGGCGCCGCCCGACATCGTTTCGGCCAGCAGCTTGACTGAAGCCAGCGGGGTGCGGAGCTCGTGGCTGATGTTGGCCACGAAGTCGCGTCGCACTCGCTCGATGCGCCGCAGCCGGGTGACGTCCGACAGGGAGATCACCAGCCCGCCTGCCGGCAGCGGGACCGCGTCGACGGCGAAGATGCGCCGGCCCATCGGTCCCAGCTCCGCCTCACCGGTGGCCGGGGCGCCGGCCGTCACCGCGTCGCGGGCGACGTGGTCAAGCGCTGCCGAGCCAAATGCGGCGATCAGGCTCATCCCTTCCAGCTGTTCCGCGGTGCGCTCCGCCATCCGTGCCGCTTCCGCGCCCGCCCGCACGATCCGCAGTCGCTGGTCGACCACCAGGATCGTGCCCTCACCGGTACGGCCCAGCAGCGCCTCGAAGGCCGCATCAGAGAGCGCATCGGTCATGAGGCGGGCGCGGCCTCGGGGCGAGGGGAGAACGCGTAGCCGACGCCGCGCACCGTTCGGAAGTAGTTATGGCCGTCTCGGCCGCGGAGCTTGCCGCGCAGCCAGCTGACGTGGACGTCGACGGTCCGATCGTCGCCCTCGAAGTCCATGCCCCAGATGCGCGCCAGCAGCTGGTCGCGGGTGAAGATCCGCCCGGGATGGGCGGCCAGGTGCGCCAGAAGGTCGAACTCCTTGAGCGTCAGCTGCAGCGGCTCGCCCGCGAAGGAAGCCTCGCGTCGGGCACGGTCGATGGCCAATGCGCCAACTTCGATGCGATCCTCAGCCTCCGGCGCGTCGGCGCCGAACCGGCGATCACGCCGCAGCACGGCCTCGATCCGGGCCAGCAGCTCGGGGCGGCTGAAGGGCTTGGCGACGTAGTCATCGGCGCCGATCTTGAGGCCCACCACCCGGTCGATCTCGTCACCCTTGGCGGACAGCACGATCACGGGCGTGCCGATCCCCTCGCTCCGCAGCACGCGCAGCACCTCGATGCCGCTCATCCCCGGCAGCATCACGTCCAGCAGCATGAGGTCGAACTGGTCGGTCCGCGCCCAGTCCAGCGCCTGCTGGCCGTCGACCGCGCCGCGCACCTCGTAGCCCTCGCGCTCCAGGTTGAAGGTCAACGCCTGGCGGAGGGTGCGGTCGTCCTCGACGATCAGGATCCGTCGGCGCATGGTGCGTTCCCTACGGGTTGAGGTCCTCGATGTTGCCAGTGGCCAGGTAGACCACGTCCTCGCCGATGTTCGTCACCCGGTCGCCCAGACGCTCCAGGTGGTGGGCTGCGAACAGCATGTGGGTCGCCTGCCGCACGCGGTCCGGGCTGACCGCCATCATCGCCAGGCTGTCGTTGTAGACGCTGGCATACAGATGATCGAGCTCATCGTCACGCTGGCAGACGGCGCGCGCAGCCTCTTCGCTGACATCAACCAGCGCCCGCATGGCGGCGTGCAGCTGCTCGCGGCACAGCAGCTCCATCTCGGGGATCTGGCGCAGCATCGGCACCTCGGGCTCCTCGGCCAGCTGCTGCGCGAGCTTGGCGATGCTCACCGCGTAATCGCCCATTCGCTCAAGCTCGGCCGCGGCGTGATAGAGGGCCAGCAGCTCTCGGACGTCGCGCGCCATGGGCCCCTGGGTCGCGATCAGGGCCGTGATCTCCAGGTTGATGGAGCGCTGCAGCTCGTTGACAAGGCCGTCGTCCCAGCGCACGCGATCGGCCAGATCGATGTCCCGCTCGACCAGTGCCTGCCCGGAACGCTCGAGGGCGTGCTCCACCATGCCGCCGAGGCGCAGCACGTCGTCCTTGACGGACTCGAGCGCCTCCTCGAATCGCGCTCGCACTGACTGCCGCGGGTCGGCGCTCAGCGCCTGGCCGGTAGTGGGCTCGTCCATCATCCGAACCGTCCCGTGATGTAGTCCTCGGTCAGCTTGCTGTCCGGCCGGGTAAACAGCGTGGCGGTTGGCGCCATCTCAACGAGGTAGCCGGCCCGGTCGTCTCCCATGGTCAGGAAGGCGGTCACATCGCTCGCACGCGCGGCCTGCTGCATGTTGTGGGTCACGATCACGATCGTGTAGTTCGCCTTGAGCTCGTGCATGAGCTCTTCGATCTTCAGCGTGGCAATGGGGTCGAGCGCGCTGCATGGCTCGTCCATGAGGATGACGTCGGGTTCGACCGCGATCGCCCGCGCGATGCAGAGTCGCTGCTGCTGCCCGCCGGACAGCGCCGTTCCCGGCGCCTTGAGCTTGTCCTTCACCTCGTCCCAGAGGGCGGCACGCCGCAGCGACGCCTCCACCAGCTCGTCCATGCTCCCGCGGAAGCCGGCCACCCGCGGGCCGAACGCGACGTTGTCAAAGATGCTCTTCGGGAACGGATTCGGTTTCTGGAAGACCATCCCGATCCGCCGCCGCACCTCGACCGGGTCCACGCCATCGGCATAGAGGTCCACGCCGTGGTAGAGGATCTGGCCCTCGATGTGCGCTCCGTCCACCAGGTCATTCATGCGGTTGAAGCTGCGCAGCAGCGTGCTCTTGCCGCACCCGGATGGGCCGATGATGGCGGTGATCCGATGGCGTGGCACCTGCAGGTTGATGTCGCGGACCGCCCGGAAGGCGCCGTAGAAGCAGGAGAGTGCCTGGAGGTCGAACACCACCTCGTCGGCAGGCAACGTCGCTGCCAGGCCCTGCTGGTCGTCTCGCACCCCGGGCTGCACCCCTTCCTCGGCGGCCGGTTGGGTCACGATCCGTATTGTGGGGCCTCCCAGCTCGTCCGTCTGAACGCGGGGCGAGGTTTCCATCTCAGTTTCCACCGTCAAGTTGGTTCACCACCTTCGCTCGAAGCGGTTGCGCAGGAAGATCGCCAGCGCGTTCACGCCCAGCAGCACGACCAGCAGGGCGATGATGGTCGCCGCGGTCGCGGCCCGGAAGCCGGCATCGGGGTCCCGTGAAAACCCGAAGATGATGGTCGGCAGGGCGGTGTAGGGCCCACGCAGCTGGTCGACCAGTCCGTCGGCCGTGTACCGGAAGGTACCGGCGATGGCTCCCACCACGATCAGCGGTGCAGTTTCGCCGAACGCGCGGGCCAGCGACAGGATGGTGCCGGTGAAGATGCCCGGCGCCGCGTATGGCAGCACGTGGCTTCGCACCGTCTCCCACCGGGTGGCGCCGACGCCGAAGGCTGCCTCGCGGATGGTCATCGGGACCGCGCGCAGGGCTTCGGCGGTCGTGATGATGACGATCGGCAGCACCAGCACCGCCAGCGTCAGGCCTCCGCTGATGATCGACCGTCCGCCGGTCACTCCGCCAAGGGCGCCCACGAAGATGGCCACGCCCAGCAGGCCGTACACGATGGCCGGCACGCCGGCCAGGTTGCGGATGACCGTGTTGATGAATCGGGTAGGCCCGGTGTCCTTCGCGTATTCCTCGAGGTACACGGCGGCGCCGACGCCAATGGGGAAGCTGATCAGCACCACGAAGACCATCAGGGACAACGATCCGACCATGCCCTGCGCGATGCCGGCGCGCTCGGGGCTGGACGACAGGTTGGAGGTCAGGAAGTCGGTCCCGCGCGAGGCGAAGACCGGGATGCCGTCGACGAGCACGTCGACCAGCAGCGTGATGAGGAGTCCGATCGTGATCAGCAGCGCCAGCAGGAGGAGCCCCTCGAAGGCAACCGTGCGTGGGTCCAGGCGGCGGCCGGCGAGCGACTGCCGCACCAGGTCGGTGGTCGAGAGCGCCTGCTGAGGGGTCCCGGTGGCCATCAGTAGCGCGTCCTGACCCGGCGCACGAACGCATCGGCCACCAGGTTCAACCCCAGCGTCATCACGAACAGGAGGAAGCCCACGAAGAACAGGCTGGGGAACGCCAGGCCGCGCGTCTGGTCCGAGCCGGTGGCGAGCGCGGTCATGGCGGCGGTCATTGTTTGTCCCGGCTCGCAGGGATTGACCTGGAACAGCGATCCGCCGCTGGCGCCGGCCGCCATGGCCACCACCATCGTCTCGCCGATGCCGCGCGACATGCCGAGCAGCAGTGCCGCGACGATGCCGGAGACGGCAGCCGGGAACACGATCTGGAGACTGGTGGTCCGCTTGCGGGCACCAAGGCCGTACGACGCCTCTCGCAGGGAGCGCGGTACGGCGTACAGGGCGTCCTCGGCCACAGAGGCGATCAGCGGCGTGATCAGGATGCCGACGCCAATCCCGGCGGCGGCCATGTTGAAGATGTTCGTCTGGCCCGGGCAGGCGGCATCCACCAGCGATGGGCTCAGGAAGCTGAGCGCAAAGTAGCCGAGCACCACGCTGGGGATACCGGCGAGGATCTCCAGGAGCGGCTTCAGCGTGCGGCGCACGCGGGGGCTCGCGTACTCGGACAGGTAGATCGCGGCGCCCAGGCCCAACGGGGTGGCGACGAGCATCCCGATCCCGGCCACGATGAAGGTGCCGGCCACGATGGTCGGGATGCCGAACATGTCGCGGCGTGGGAACCAGCCGCGATCCAGCAGGCTGGTCAGATCGACGTTGAACAGGAAGGTCGCCGCCTGGCCAACCAGCGAGACGACGATCGCCGCGCTGATGACGATCGACAGCATGGCTGCCGCCGCGAAGATGGTGCGCAGCGCCGCTTCCCTACGACGCCGCGCCGCGCTGCCGCGCAGGTCCTGGAGGGTCAGGGCCATCGTCTGCAGGCTACCTCAGCGAGCAACTTGGGGAATGGAAGGAGCCGGGTGAGCGGGCCACCCGCCCACCCGGCTCTTGGAGGAGGGAAGCAGGTCAGTGGTTCGTCCAGGCGTCTCGCGTGGCCTGGAGCTGGTCGTCGGGGAGCGCAACGTAGCCTTCCTCGGTGACCGATGAGATCCCGTCGTCGGACAGGTAGAAGTCAACAAATGGAGCCAGGGCCGCGTTCGAGTCGACCTTGGCGTTGTTGACGTAGAAGAACAGCGGGCGGCTGATCGGATAGCTCTTGTCGCCGACCGTCTGGCTCGTCGGCGCGACGCAGCCGTTCCCACCATCCACCTGCAGGGCCTTGAT
>DASSEC010000274.1:0-2815 GCA_035696685.1 Candidatus Limnocylindria bacterium
GGCTTTCGTGCAGCTTCGCGCCATCCCGTTGACTGCTGAAGGCGATCGCGTCGGCGCGCTCGTCCTCGCACACGACGTGACAGAGCTGCGCCGGCGGGAGCGTGAGCTGCTGACGAAGGACGCGACGATCCGGGAGATCCATCATCGTGTCAAGAACAACCTGCAGACCGTCGCCGCCCTGCTGCGGCTGCAGGCCAGGCGCCTCGGCGAGGCGTCCGCACGCTCGGCACTCGAGGAGGCCGTTCGCCGTGTCGGGTCGATCGCCATCGTGCACGAGACCCTGTCGATGTCGGCCGATGAGGAGGTCGCCTTCGACCAGATCGCCCATCGCATCCTCGCGATGGTCGCCGAGGTGTCAGGGGCGGAGGCCGGTGTCGAGGTCGTCATGAACGGCGGGTTCGGCATGCTCGGTTCCGATGCCGCCACCCCGCTCGCCATGGTGCTGACCGAGCTGGCGCAGAACTCATTCGAGCACGGTCTAGGCCAGCGATCAGGAAAGCTCGAGGTCAGCGCGACCAGGTCGGTCGGCCGGCTGCGGATGGTCGTGGCCGACGATGGATGTGGGCTGCCGCAAGACTTCGACCCGGATGCGTCGGGCAAGCTTGGCCTGCAGATTGTCAGGACGCTTGTGGTGGGCGAGCTCGGCGGGCAGCTCGAGATGGGGGAGCGGCCAGGGGGTGGAACCCGGGTGATCGTGGACTTGCCGTTGCGCGCGTCGCTGTCGGCCACTGAGGCTGGCCAGGAGCAGGCCGACAGCTACGAGCGGCCTGCATCGGCCGAGACCCAGGCGCGCCCTGCATCGGCCGAGACCCGGGCGCGGCCGCCATAGGCGGAGAGCCAGGCGCGGTCTGCATCGGCCGAGACCCAGGCGCAGCCGCCATAGGCCGAGAGCCACGTGTGGTCCGCATCGGCGGAGACCCAGCCCCGACAGGGGCGGCGGCAAAGAGAAGACCCCGCCGCTGGGCGGGGTCTAAGCGACTGCGGCATGCACGATCTTCATGCGGTACGGGCGCGCGCCCTGGCGTTGCGGCGCTTCAGCGCGCGGCGCTCGTCTTCGCTCATTCCACCCCAAACACCAGCGTCCTGACCTGTCTCCAGCGCCCACGCAAGGCACTCGTCGATCACTGAGCAACGGCGGCACACCGCCTTTGCCTCTTCGATCTGCAGCAGCGCGGGGCCGGTGTTGCCGATCGGGAAGAACAGCTCGGGGTCCTCGTCACGGCACGCGGCGTGGTGGCGCCAGTCCATGCTGTCCAACTCCTCCAAGTCAACTCCGACGCGAGCCACGCGCGCCAAGTCCACGGTTTGTGATTGTGAACGCAATCACGAACCCACCATTTCCCTGACACCGAGGTCGAAACGGTGCGAGGGGAGCGATGGCGGACGTCGATTCAGTGCGCCTCGCAGAGGGCAAGGCGCGCCGAACGCCAGACATGAGGCTTTCAAACGCGGAAGCCAGGCACAAGACCTTCCGGGAAGGTTTTTCGGTTCGAAGGGTGTCAGCTTCGTCACATGCTGCGTTTCCCAGGCGCAATTGCCGTAACTCCTTCGATCTACAGATCAACAGGGCTGCTCCACCAGCGGGAGTGTGCCCGTTGGGGCAGTCGCCTACCAGCTCCTGTGAAGATCGCGCCTTGCCGGGTCTCAGTCCTGTGATGGACGGGTCTCGCCGCTATAACTCCCCCAGCGGCCTGTCGGCCCGGCATAGACCCCTCCAGCCCGGCTGGGCGGATTGCCGCTGGCGCATCGCCCGGTGGCGGGCTGGCAGGCCGGTGGGTCGCCCCAGGCGCGGCGGTGCGAGCGTCATCGTTGCCTGGTACCCACTCCGCGGGGCCAAACGGCCATGCCTCGCACCCGGCTGGCTCTCCCGATAACGGCGCCGCGTCCATCTCGCCGTCGGTAAGCTCGCCGGGTGCAGACCCGTACCCGTTCGTCGACCTTGACCTTGGCCGCGCTGATCGTTGCGGTGCAGGGGCTGGCGATGCTCACCCTCGGATTCGCGCTGCTGGTGAGCAGCGTTGCCGGCAACCCCGACAGCTTCGTTGGCGCGATCTTGATAGGGGTGCTCGCAGCGATGGGTGGAGGCGGGTTGCTGCTGTGCGCCTGGGGCCTGCGCCACCGTCGCCGATGGAGCAGGTCGCCTGCGTTGGTGTGGCAGCTGCTGATGATCCCCGTGGGCTGGTACCAGGTCCAGGGCGGCCTGCGGTGGCTCGGTCTCTCGCTCGTTGCGGTGTCTGCGCTGGGCGCGCTCCTCCTTCTTGTCCCCGCAACAACCCAGGCACTCCAGGACTAGGCTCGCTGCGAGTGGCGCTAGTCGCCGAGCGCAATACACCGATCCGGCTGGCCTTTAGTGAGGGTGAGGTCGTCCTGGAAGCGGGGTCGGGACGGAGCCGCCCGCCCGCCGCGCGCGCCCCGCTACTCGTCGACCATCAGGTCGTCGCGGAGCTGGGCCAGGGTCCTGGCCAGCAGCCGGGACACGTGCATCTGGGAGATCCCGATCTCCTCGGCGATCTGAGATTGAGTCATGTTGCCGAAGAAGCGGAGCAGCAGGATCTTCTTCTCCCTGGGCGGCAGCTTGGCGAGCAGCGGCTTGAGCGACTCGCGATACTCGACACCCTCGAGCTCTTCGTCCTCCGCGCCGAGTGAGTCAGCGACGACCGGAGAGTCCTGCTCGCCTTGCTCAGGGACGTCGAGGGACAGCGTGCTGTAGGCGTTCGCGGACTCGAGCCCCTCGAGCACCTCTTCATCGCTGAGTTTGAGCTGCTCGGCGAGCTCGCCGACAGTAGGCGCCCGGCCGAGGCGCTGTGACAGGTCT
>DASSEC010000275.1:0-3662 GCA_035696685.1 Candidatus Limnocylindria bacterium
GCCAGCGCCCTGGCGACGTTCACGCCCACCAGCAGCGAGCCGATGAGCCCGGGCCCATAGGTCACCGCGATGGCGTCGATGGCCTGCCAGCCGCCCGCCTCGTCGAGCGCGGCGCGGAGCGTGGGAACCATCCAGCGCAGCTGCTGGCGCGCCGCCACTTCTGGCACGATGCCGCCGGTCTGCGCGTGGATGGCGATCTGCGTGGCGACCTGGTTGGTGACGATCCGTCGGCCGCCCTCGATGACCGCCACGCCGGTCTCGTCGCAGCTGGTCTCGATGGCCAGGATGCGCGAAGCGGGCACCTACCCATCCTCCTGGGAACGCCGTTCGTCGGCGATGAGCGACTGCATCGACGGGCGCAGCAGGTCCGGCGTGGTCATCACGAACGCGTCCTCGCCGTCATCGGTGTAATAGCGCGGCCGCGTGCCGGTGATCGTGAAGCCGAAGCGGCGGTAGAGCGCCTGCGCCGCCGTATTGCTGACCCGCACCTCGAGCGTGAGGCGGGCGGCGCGCAGCTCCAGGGCCACGTCGACCAGCCGCAGGAGCAGCCGGCGGCCCACCCCTTGCCGGCGAAACTCCGGATGAACGCCGAAGGTGGTGATGTGCGCCTCGTCGACCATCAACCACACGCCGGCGAAGCCAATCACCCGGTCGCCGCCGAACGCGGTGCGGGCCACGATGTAGCGCGCCAGCCGGTTCCCGCGCAGCTCCTGCTCGAAGGCGTGGGCCGGCCACGGCGTGGCGAAGCTCAGCCGCTCGATCTCGTGGACCTGCGGGACGTCGGCGAGACGCATCTCGTCCACGCTCACCGGGAGGCCAATGGCCATCGTCAGCGCTCCTGGGCCACGGCCGCGGACACGCCACGCGGCAGCCGCAGGTAGCGCGGCTCGAGGTGCTCCAGGTCGTCGCCTCCCGGATCGGCACGCAGCCGCTCGGCGGCGGCCTCGGCCACGGCGCCGGCCGCGCGCACCGGGCTCAGCACCTCGCCCAGCTCGAATGCCTCCGCCAGCTCGGCAGGCGCAACCAGGTGGCTCTTCCGCGGCACGTCGTCGCGGTCGACGATTCGCGGCGCGTCGCTGCCGCGCAGCAGCAGGTAGGCATCGCGCGCGCCTGCCCGCGCCAGGGCGCCGTCCGCCCGGGGCTCGGCATGGAGCCACGCCTCCAGGCTCGGGATCCCGACGATCGGGATGTCCAGGCCGAACGCCAGGCCTTTGGCGACGCTCATGCCGACGCGCAGCCCGGTGAACGAGCCGGGCCCAAGCCCGACGCCGATGCCCGTGACCTGCGCCAAGCTGCCACCGGCCCTGGCCAGCAGGTCCATCAGGCGCGGCAGCAGCTCCTGCGCCTGGCGCGGCGTCGCGCTCCAGCCGTCAACGGCAAGCAGGGCGCCGTCGGGGCCGGCCACCGCCACCGACGGGTCGGTGGAGGCAGCCTCGATGGCGAGGATCACGGCCCGTCTCGTACCGCGGCGGCCAACCGGGCATGAGCAGGGCCGTGGGGCTCCAGCTGCAGCTGCCGGGCGCGGTCATCGGCTGGGTCCGCCACGATCCGGATGTCGAGCCGCTCCTGCGGTAGCCAGCCCACGAGCCGATCGGCCCATTCGATGACGGTCACCCCGCCGGCCTGCCGCTCGTCGAGCAGGCCAGCGGCCAGCGCCTCCTCCGGGTCATCGAGGCGGTAGGCGTCGATATGGAACAGGCGGAGGCGGCCGTCATGCTCGTTCATCAGGACGAACGTCGGGCTGTTGACCACCGACTCCACGTCCAACCCCTGGGCCACGCCCTTGGCCAGCTGGGTCTTGCCCGCCCCCAGCGCGCCGGTCAGGGCCAGCACGGTGCCGGGAAACGCAGCAGCGCCCAGGGCCCGGCCCAGGGCCCGGGTCTCGGCCGCGCTGCCGCTCCGGCGGTTAGTGCCGCCCTGGACGGCGGCCGCGCTCTGCTCCACGAACGAAGCATAGACAGGCTAGGTGGGCGGCACCGGCAGGGTGGCTTCCAGGTTGGCGAGGGGGACCGGCGCGAGCCGCCCGTCCTCGAATCTGACGAGGCCCATCCGCGCAGCAACCCCCGACGACGTCGCATGCAGGTCGTCGAGCTCGGCGACGAGCACGCCGGCCCTGCCCTGGAACGGACGGCGGTGGGCGATCACCCGCTCGCCGACGCGCGGCAGGGTTCGGCGTCCCGGGGCCAGGTCGGCGTCGTAGACGTACAGCAGCCCATCGGCTCCGAAGAGGCTGGCCATGCTGCCGGCATGCGCCCTGAACCAGGCGAAGCGCTGCGGGTCGATGCCGACCTTGCCGAACCCCTCGAGCAGGAGCACCCCGAACGAGCCGCTGAGGCCGCCAACCTCGCGCCGCCGGCGCTGGATGGCCTCGAAGTCGCGCAGCTCCTTGTCCAGCACACCGCCCAAGACGATGCCGGCAACGCCCATCGCCCGCGCCCGGGTCAGGGTCTCGGCCGATGCGCGCGAGCCGCCGACCAGGATCTTGCCCGTCGCGCCGACATCGATGGCCCCGGCCCGCAGCTCCTCCTCGGGGTCATGGACGGCGACCGCCAGCTCGCCGTGAACGGCGGCCCCGGTGCCGCCGACGCCACGCACCAGCGCCCCGGGGACCTCGACGGTGATGGCGCCGGGCTCGACGGCGCGGACCCGCCCGCGCACGTGGCCGATCACTGGCTCCTCCGCGCCGAGCGGTGCCAGCAGGGCGCTCCCGTCCGATGCGGAGATGCCCAGCAGGAGCGCCGGCGACGGCGTCCGCACTTCGCGCCCCGCCTCCGAGCGTGCGATGGGGTCACCCTCGTCGAGCATCGTTCCCGGCCGAACGAGGAGCAGCGACGCGACCCGTGCCGCGGGGACATGCAGCGGGCCGGCCAGCGCGACGCGGAACGGCTGCTCCGGCCGCCGATGGTGGGCCAGCACCTGGTCGGGCAGCACCTCGCTGCCGGCCGAGACCGTGGGCGCCGAGCCGCGGGGGATGCGCACGCGGTGGAGTGTCGCCTCGGTCATGGGATCGAGGCCGTTGCGCTGGGCTCGCGGAGGAACGTGTCGCGCCAGGCCGACAGCACCGCGCGGCGATCATCGGTCCGTCGCGGCGCAGCGAGTGGCATGTCGCGGGCGTCCAGCAGCAGGCCGACGGCCCCGCCACTCACGTTGGCGTGGATCCGCCGCCCCGGTCGCGCGCCACCCAGGCTGACACCGGGCATGAGCTCGACCTCTACCTCCGCCGACTGCCCGCGGCCCAGTGGCAGGATCTGCAGCTGCCCATTTCGCACCTCGACCGGGCCCTCGTCGGGCCAGCCGACGCGGTGCACGTTCACCCGCATGGCCACCTGCCCGGCCCGGCCACCGCGCGTCACCACCGCGGCACCCAGCGGCACCAGCAGGTCGTCGCGTAGCACGCCCATACCCTCGGCGATCTCGCCGTCCTCCAACGCGCCCAGCGGGGGCAGGACGCCCGCGCTATCGACGGCCAGCTGCGTGATCCCGAGCGGCCGAACTCCATCGAGCAGCAGCTGCGCCGCCTGCTGCGGACGTGGCGCCGCTCCGATCGTGCGGCCACAGCCGATCAGCAGGTCCAGCCCCTCGATGGGCGACCCTTCGCCAACCGCCTGCGCCAGGAGGTAGCGCGTCGCCGCATGGGTGATGGCCAGCTCGTCATCCGTCTG
>DASSEC010000276.1:0-4387 GCA_035696685.1 Candidatus Limnocylindria bacterium
GCATCTCGGCCGGCGGGATCGCTTCGCCATCGGGGTAGCCCAGGGACTCGGCCACGCCGGAGGACGTGGTGGCGATCGCCGGCGCGCCAGCGCGCTCGATGGCCCGCGCACTCGCCACGTCCCAGGCATTGGCCAGGATCAGCGGTTGGTCCGCGTGGTGCAGCTCGCGCAGGCGCCGCGCCTGGGTCGCCAGAGCTTCACGTCCGGGCATTGGATTCGTCGCCGCCTTAGACCAGCTCAACCGTGACCGGCACCACGCGTTGCACCGCATCGGAAACGGGGCAGTGCGCCACCGCCCAGGCGGCGAGTTCCTCCAGCCGAGCATGGTCAACGCCGGGCGCCGTCATGCGGAGCCTGATGCGCACCGCGAGCGGACCGGCGGGCATGTCCGGATCCAGTCCCAGGATGCCGCGATCGTCGGACTCAGAATCGACGTCCACCTCGCAACCAAAGCCGTCCATTCCCTGCTGGGCAGCCCGCATCGCCGCCAACGACACCACGCAGGCAGCCAGGGCGGCGCGGAAGGCCCAGCCGGGGCTCATCGCCGACGCCGCCCCTCCCACGGCCGCTGGCATGTCCGTGTCAAGCGACTCGGCGTTGGGCCCGGTTACCCTCACCCGCAGGCCCGACTCCAGCCGTGCCGTCGCCAGCGAATCGGTGTAGCGCGCCTGGTCCGGGTGCTCCCGCAGCCACTGGTGGGCCGATTGGATCGCCTTCCGGATGCCCTGGCTCACCCCTCGCCGCCGATCAGCCGCCGGAATCCGTCCTCGTCCAGCACGGGCACGCCGAGCTTCTCCGCCTTCGCCAGCTTGCTGCCGGCTTTCTCGCCGGCCACCAGGTAGTCCGTGGCCTTGGATATGGAGCCCGCCGCGTGCCCGCCCGCGGCACGGATGGCCTCCTCCGCCTCCTGGCGCGTGAACCCCGGCAGCGTCCCCGTCACGACCAGTGTCCTGCCGGCCAGCGGACCGCTGCGGGGCTCCGGCGGCGCCAAGCCAGGCTCGGGTGCCTCCGCTGCGACGCCGGCCTCCAGGAGGGCGTGCAGCGTGCCGGCGGTGTGCTCGTCCGCGAAGTAGGCGGCGATTCCCTCGGCAACCACCTGGCCGACGCCGAACACGGCGGTCAGCTCCTCGGCGGTTGCGCCGCGCAGGCGATCCGCCACGCGCCGCGTCCAATCCGCCTCGGATTCGCCCTCGGACCGCGGCGTCTCGGCCGTGAGCCAGTTGGCAAGGTCGATCGCGGTCTGCTCCCCCACGTGCCGGATGCCCAACGAGTTGAGGATGCGGGCCAGCGGGCGCCGCTTGGCGCCCTGGATGGCGGCGTACAGGTTCTCGGCGGACTTGCGGGCGTATCGGTCCAGGCCCTCGAGGGTCTCCACGTCAAGCCGGAAGAGGTCCGAGGGCTGCTGCAGGAGGCCCTTCTCGGCCAGCTGGTTCACCACCGCGAAGCCGGCACCCTCGATGTCGAAGCCGCCGCGGCCGGTGAAATGCAGCAAGCCGCCGATGCGCTGCGCCGGGCACCACGGGTTCGGGCACCGCCAGACGACCTCCCCTTCCTCGCGCACCGCCTCCGTCCCGCAGACCGGGCAGGTCGAGGGCATCTCCCACACGACCTCGGAGCCGTCGCGCGCCTCCACCACGGCCGAGACGACTTCCGGGATCACATCGCCGGCCCGCTGCAGCACCACCGTGTCCCCCACGCGCAGATCCTTGCGCCGGATCTCGTCGATGTTGTGAAGCGTGGCGTTGCGCACCGTGGTGCCGCCCACGAACACCGGCGTCACGTGCGCGACCGGGGTCAGGGCGCCGGTGCGCCCGACGTAGACCTCGATCTCTTCGAGCCTAGTGGTGACCTGCTGGGCGGGGAACTTGTATGCCGTTGCCCAGCGAGGGGCGCGCGCCACGAACCCGAGCGCCTGCTGCTGCTCGACCGAGTCGACCTTGATGACGATCCCGTCGGTCTCGTAGTCCAGGTCGCGGCGCTTCTCCGCCCACTCCTCCACGAAGCTGATGACGTCCTCGATGCCTCGCGCCTGGCGCGTCGTCGGATTGACCGGGAAGCCCAGCTCGCGAACGAGCGCCAGCGCCTCGGAATGGCTGGCCAGCCCCGGCACCCCGACCAACTGGTATGTCCACAGGGAGAGGCGGCGGCTGGCCGTGATGGCCGGGTCCTTCTGGCGCACCGTGCCGGCCGCGGTGTTGCGGGCGTTGGCGTAGAGCGGCTTGCCCTCCTGCTCGAGCTGCTCGTTCAGCGCCGCGAAGGCGCCGCGCGGCATGAAGACCTCGCCCCGCACCTCGAGCTGGTCGCCGGGCGGATCGGCGCGCAGGCGGAGCGGGATGGCGCGCACCGTGCGGAGGTTCGGCGTCACGTCCTCCCCGGTGGTGCCGTCACCGCGGGTGGCGCCACGGACGAACGTGCGGCCCTCGTAGCGCAGGCTGATGGCCAGGCCGTCGATCTTGAGCTCGCACACGTAGTCGACCGGCGCGTCGCCCTCCCCCAGGCCGAGGCCACGACGCACGCGGGTGTCGAACTCGCGCAGCTCGTCGTGCCCGAAGACGTTGCCCAGCGAGAGCATCGGCACCTGGTGCCGAACTTCGGCGAAGGCGCCCGAGGGCGCTGCGCCCACCCGCTGCGTGGGCGAGTCGGGGGTGGCCAGCTCCGGATGCCCGGCCTCCAGGTCCTGCAGCTCACGCAGGAGGTGGTCGTAGACCTGGTCCTCCATGGTCGGATCGTCGAGGACGTGGTAGCGGTAGTTCGCCTCGTCGATGATCTGGCGCAGCTCTGCCGCGCGGGCCTCGGGATCCGGCGCCCCGGGTTCAAGGGCCCCGGCATCAGGTGCCACGGAGCCGGTGGTCGGTGCGCGGCTGGCGCGCCCGCTCACGCGTCCTCCTCGTCACCGCCCTGGGCCTCGTTGAACCACGCCCGCAGGTCCAGGGCGTGCTCGCGGTAGTGCTCTGCGCCGTCGTCCTGGATCACGCGCTCGAGCGAGTCCCCGTAACTGACCTTGTCGTCCAGCACCGCCGGGTCGACGCGCTTGAGGCGGGTGAGCATCGCCGCGTACGCCGCCTCTTCGCGCTGGCGCACGGTGGCGAGGTCGGTTTCGGCCGCGACCCGGGCCACGACCTCGTTGCGCTCGTCGACGTCGAGCTCATCCTCGCCGAAGTCCGCCAGGCGGCCCTGCTCGGCGCTGTGGAGCGCCTCGGCCGCATGGCCGGTCCAGTAGCCGATGTGGGCGATCAGCTCCCGCGCGCTCCACTCCCCCACCAGGCCCGGCGCCAGCAGCAGGTCCGGCTCAACCTCTGCCAGCGCCGCGGTGAACTCCCCGCGCGCTGCCTCGAGCTCGGCAACCAGCACCTGGACCTGCTCCGGGCCACGATCGATCACGAGCCGATGCTACCGCTCACGCTCGCTCGAGTCCGGCATAGGCGGCGATGAGGCGCTTCACCCCCTGCCCCACGAAGGCCACCGTCACCTCCTCGTCGCCCTTGATCCATTGGCTGGAGACGACGATGCCCTCGCCGAATCGCCGGTGGACCACCCGGTCGCCGGCCCGCCACGCCAGCTCCCCGCCGCTCGCGGAAGCGCCGCCAGCGGCCGCGCCGCCAGCTGCCGGTCGATCGAACGTGCCGCTGCCGAGATCCGGCGCCTCTCCGGGCGCATAGGAGGCACCGGCCGCCCGCTCCCGGGCGGCGTCCAGCGTGGCGCCCACCGGCGTCGCAACCGGCGCCGAAAGGTCGGGCAGCGATACGGGCCGCAGCGGCTCGCTGACGCGGCCGCGGAGCGGCGAGCGATAGCCGGACGGCAACCAGCCGTCGTCATCGGTCCCGCGTCGATCCCAGCCGCCGCCACGCCGGAACGGCGCGCCGGCCGCCTCTGCCGGCACGTCCAGCAGATCCTCCGGCAGCTCGGCCAAGAAGCGGCTGGCCTCCGCGGCCGCGCCGACTCCCCAGGTGGACCGGTGCCGCGCGTGGACGAGGTACAGCCGATCCTTCGCGCGCGTCATGCCCACGTAGGCAAGACGCCGCTCCTCCTCCAGCTCGCGCTCGTCCTCGAGCGCTCGCTTGTGCGGCAGGAGGCCCTCCTCCAGCCCGACGATGAAGACCACCGGGAACTCGAGCCCCTTGGCAGCGTGCAGGGTGATCAGCGTGATGCGGTCGGGCCGCTCCTCCAGCGTGTCCTGGTCCGAGACGAGCGCCACCTCCTCCAGGAATCGGGCAAGCCCCTCCGGCACGGCCAGCTCGTCGAACTCGGCGGCGTGGTTGCGCAGCTCGAGCAGGTTCGTCCAGCGTTCCTCGCCGTCATCGGTCCCATCCTGGATCACCGCCTGCAGGCCTGAGCGTTCGAAGACTGCGTCGAACAGGGCCGATGGCGGCTCCTTGGCGGCGAGCTC
>DASSEC010000277.1:0-13958 GCA_035696685.1 Candidatus Limnocylindria bacterium
TCATGGAGCGCTACGCCCCGACCATGAAGGACCTGGCCAGCCGCGACGTGGTCAGCCGCAGCATCTACCAGGAGATTGCCGCGGGGCGAGGGATCAACGGCGAGGACTATGTCTACCTTGACGTGCGGCACCTGGGCGCCAAGGTACTGAACGAGAAGCTGCCCGACATGAGCGGCTTCATCCGCACCTACTTCGGGCTTGACCCGCTCACGGAGCTCGTCCCGATCCAGCCGACCGCCCACTACGCCATGGGCGGCATCCCCACCGACATCGACGGCCGGGTGCTGGGAGCGTGGGATCGCAAGGGGAAGCGGCAGGCCGTGGTGCCCGGCTTCTTCGCGGCGGGGGAGTGCGCCTGCGTGTCGGTCCATGGCGCAAACCGGCTGGGTACCAATTCGCTGCTCGACATCCTGGTCTTCGGCCGCCGCGCCGGGAAAGCCATGGCGGAGGGATTGCGCTCCTCGGCTCCCGCCGCGCCGGACCATGACGCCGAGACGCGCATCTCGCAGGCGGTCAGCGGGATGCTGGCGCGCCAGGACGGTGAACGGGCGGCCGTGCTGCGGGCCGAGCTGCAGGAGGTCATGTTCACCAAGTGCGGCGTCTATCGCACCGGCGCCCTGCTGGAGGAATGCCGGGCCGAGGTTCGCGACCTGCAGGACCGCGCCCAGCGCCTGGTCGTGGACGACAAGGGCTGCCGTTACAACACCGACCTGGGCGAGGCGCTCGAGCTCGGCTTCCTGCTCGACTGCGCCGAGGCGACCGTCGAGTCAGCGGCCGCCCGCCTCGAGAGCCGCGGCGGCCATGCCCGCGAGGACTTCCCGGACCGCGACGACAAGAAGTGGCTGAAGCACACCCTGGCCTACCGCGATGCCGGCGGGAAGGAACCGCGCCTCGAGTACAAGCCGGTGGTCATCACGAAGTTCGAGCCCAAGGCGCGGGTGTACTGAGCCGATGGCCAGCGACGTTACCCTTCGCATTCGCCGTTTCAACCCCGAGGCCGATGCCGAGCCGCACTGGGAGGAGTACACCGTCAGCGCCGAGCCTTCGGATCGCGTGCTGGACCTGCTCCACCAGGTGAAGTGGTACCAGGACGGCTCGCTGACGTTCCGTCGGTCCTGCGCGCACGGCGTGTGCGGCTCGGATGCGATGCTCATCAACGGGCGCAACCGCCTCGCCTGCGAGTACCTGGTCAGGGATGCGGGGTCGCACATCACGGTCGAGCCGATCCACGGGCTGCCGTTGCTCAAGGACCTGTTGGTCGACATGGAGCCGTTCTTCGACCAGTACCGCTCCGTCATGCCGTGGCTGGTCAACGACGAGCCGGTCGAGGATGGCCGCGAGCGCCGCCAGTCCCCGGCGGACCGCGACCGCTACGAGGACACCAGCCGCTGCATCCTCTGCGCCGCATGCACCACCTCCTGCCCGGTCTTCTGGTCCGATGCCTCGTACGTAGGGCCGGCCGCAATCGTGAATGCGCACCGCTTCATCACCGATTCTCGCGACCATGCCCACGAGGAGCGGCTGGAGATCATGGCCGACGCCAACGGCGTCTGGCGTTGCCGGACCGTGTTCAACTGCGTCGAGGCCTGCCCGCGCGGCATCCAGATCACGCGGGCCATCATGGAGGTCACCTCCGAGATCCAACAGCACGCCCGTGGCTGACACGCGTCCGCGCCGCCTCGTCATCCACACCGATGGCGCGGCCCGTGGCAACCCCGGGCTGGCCGGGGCGGGCGCCGTCCTGCGCGATGCCGCCGATGGCACGCTGGTCTCCGAGCTTGCCGTCTTCCTTGGCCAGCGCACCAACAACTACGCGGAGTGGACGGCGGTGGCCCTCGCGCTGGAGGAGGCGGTGCTCCAGCAGGCGACCCACGTCGACCTGCGGATGGACTCGCAGCTGGTGGCGCGGCAGATCTCGGGCCAGTACCGCGTCAAGCACCCTGACCTCAAGCCGATCCACGCACGCGTGATGGGCCTGCTGACCCGATTTGCCGGCTACACCGTCGGCCACGTGCCCCGTGAGCTGAACAAGGAGGCGGACCGCCTCTCGAACGTGGCAATCGACCAGCGGGGGAGCTGAACCGAACGGGCGTTCGCATCGGCTACAATTGACGACCCTGGAGGCGGCCGGACGGCCGCGGGCGCTGTGGTCGAAAGGCCGCGCTCGAGGAAAGTCCGAGCTCCATAGAGCAGGTCAGCGGGTAACACCCGTCCGCCGTGAGGCGAGGAATAGCGCCACAGTGACGATGCCCGCTTCGGCGGGAGTGAAACGCGGCAAGCTCTGGCCGGAGCAAGACCGAATAGGAGGGCGTCGAGGCTGCTCGCTCAGCCCTCGGGTAGGTCGCTCAGATGGATGGCCGTCGCCGGGCCGACGCGAGTCGGTCCGGGCACAGAACTCGGCTTACAGGCCGCTCTCCAGGGACTTGCCTAGTCCTCGTCGGCGCGCCAGACGGTGGTGGCGGTGCAGGCGTTGCAGATGGGCCGCGCCTCGTCCATGGTGCCCAGGGGGAGCGGGTGGTCGCGACCGCCGAGCAGGCAGTCGACCTGGACGGTAGGCAGCTCGCCGGGTCCGGCTGGCAGGATCGAGACATGGCGCACGCGGCAGCGCCGGATCCGCCCCTGGCGGGGGATCGGCATTCGCTCCGCGCTGTCGATGCTCTCGATGGCCATGGTTTTGGTCCGTTGAGGCAGTTGGTTGCAGCCTCGCCGGCGTCCAGCCTAGTCGGCCCTTTTGTCCAGCCTCAATGACGCATTCGTACCCCCGGCCGAGGGCCGTGCCGGGCACGACGCACGCTAGACTCACGAGGCGGAGCCCGGGCCGAATGCGTGCGGGGCCGTCGACGAGGAACGAGCGGGCTTGGTGTTCGGACGTCGGGGACGCAGGGAGGATCGGGAGGCAGCCCGGGAGGAGGAGCGACTCGCCCTCTTCGCCGAGCTCGCGAAGCGCCCGGACACGGTCTGTCCCTTCCTGGGCATGGCCGATGCCCGCACCGAGTACACCGACGGCGCCGACGACCGGCATCGCTGCTACGCGTTCGGCGATCCCGCCGAGCTCTCCGCCGAGCAGCAGACGCGCGTCTGCCTGCAGCGCGGCTACGGCAACTGCCCGCGCTACCTGCGCGGCGTGCTCGTCATACCCACCGAAGAGCTGGAGGCGCTGCGCCGTCCGCCGCCGCCGATTCAGCCACGTGCGGCAGCCGCAGCCGACGAGCCGCGCAAGCGGCGTGGGGCGCCGGCCTGGCTGTTCGGGGCGTTCGTCGTGCTGCTCCTGGTGGCGGGAATCGGCGGCGGCACGTACTGGTACCTGAACAACCGGGTGTCTTCGTCGGCGGCATCGGCCACGCTGCCGGCCGGAACCGAGCTCAAGGCCGAGCTCGTGTCCCTGTCGTCGCCGGCCGGCAGCCAGCAGAACCTGCGCGCCACGGCCGCCATCGGCGCCACGCAGGCGGCTGCCAACACGACGCTGATCTATGTCTTCGACCTGTCGGCCAGCACGCTCAACGGCGAGGGCTGCGGCGACGATGCCAACCAGGACGGCAAGGCCAACACGCCCCTCGACTGCGAGATCGCGGCCGGCGCCGCGCTGAACGAGCAGGCGGTCAAGAACGGGACGGTGGCGCAGGTCGGCCTCATCGGCTTCGCTTCAGGGGCAACCCCAGCCGACCTGTCCGGGGCCGATAAGCGTCAGGCGCTGGTCGAGCCCGATGCCGACGTCAATGCGAACGGCACCCCCGACGTGGTGGATGCCATGGACTCGGCCTTCAGTGGCACCCGGGACCAGCCGGTGGGCTTTCGCATCTTCAGCCACGGCACCACCGACAACACCACCACCGATTTCAGCTCCGGCATCCAGGCCGCGTGCGAGATCCTGCGCAACACCGACAGCGCGAACCGCCTGGTGGTGTTCCTGTCCGACGGCGCCAACCGCGGCGGCGATCCCATCTCGAGCGTCCCGCCCTGTGATCCGGCCGCCGCGTTCCAGACCTTCGCCGTCGGGGCCCAGGCGTCGTGCACCCAGGAGTCGGAGCTGGGCAACCTGCAGGCCGTGGCCGACCTCACCGGTGGCACCTGCACGTCCGTCAGCGACCTGGCCAAGCTGCCCGAGATCCTTCGAGCGGTGGTGCTGCCGCAGATCACGCGGGTCGAGCTGACGGTGGACGGCGGCGACCCGGTGGATGTCAGCGATTCGGCCTCGCAGGGCCTGCCGCTTGCCGGGCCGGCCGAGATCGACATCGATCACGACATCGCCGCGCTGGGGGCGGGCAGTCACCAGCTGTGCCTCACCGTCTTCGCGTCCGATGCGGGCGGCACGGGCTCGGTGCAGAGCTGCTCACCGGCCAAGCAGGACGGCGGACCGCTCACCACCAACTGACCCATCGCCGCTCTCTGGCGCCGGGTGGCGGCGGCGCCCACCGGTCCTGGGACCAACGACCCACCCCGCATCGCGCAAAACCCCTTGACGGGTGCCGCTTGCCCTGTATAGTGGCGCCCTGTGGCCCAAAGTGGGGCCTAATGGGGAGCAGTGGTGGAAGCCAGGCACGATGGAGCGGGCGACCTTCCTTACCGGGGAGTTTCGGCACGCGCTGGACGACCGGGGCCGAGTAGCGGTCCCGGCGCGGTTCCGCGGGCGCCTCGCCGCCGGCGCGACGCTGGCAAGGTGGCTGGACCGGTGCCTGGGCCTCTTCCCGCAGGACGAGTGGGACGACCTGGCGACCAGGCTTCGATCCTTGCCGCTCACCAATCCCCGAGCGCGCGAGTTCGCGCGCTTCATGTCATCCGGTGCGGTGGACGTGGAGCTGGATCGGCAGGGTCGCGTGCTCGTGCCGACCTACCTCCGCGAGTACGCCGGGATCGAGGGCGACGTGGTGGTGGTCGGTGCGCTGAACCGGCTGGAGCTGTGGGCGCCGTCGGCCTGGCAGCCGTATCGGGCCAAGATCGAGGACGAGCCGGAGGCGCTCGCGGAGCACCTGGCCGACCTCGGCATCTAACGGGGCGCGACGCCATGACGCACGTCACGCCCCGTCATTCATGCGTCTCCGGGCCGCTCGGCCCGTCACCCGACCATCGAGGTGCAGCAGCGAATGGGAGAAGGGCACCTGCCGGTCCTGGTCGACGAGGTTCTCGCCTCTCTCGACCCAAGGACGGGCAGCTCCATCGCAGACTGCACGGTCGGGGGCGGAGGGCACGCCGAGCGGCTCCTGGAGGCCTCGTCTCCGGATGGTCGCCTGCTCGGCCTGGATGCCGATCGGGCGGCCATCGCGGAGGCGCAACGCGTGCTGGCGCAGTACGGCGAGCGTGCGGTGCTGCGCCAGGCCAACTTCGCATCGATCTACGAAGTGGCGCGCGAGGAAGAGCTCATCCCGCTCGACGCGGTGCTCTTCGACCTCGGCCTGTCGAGCTATCAGCTGGCCGATACGTCGCGGGGCTTCAGCTTCTCGGCCGATGCGCCGCCGGATATGCGGTTCGATGAAGACCACGGCCTTTCGGCTCTCGAGCTCATCGACCGCACCTCGGAGCGTGAGCTCGCCGGAATCCTCGCGACGTTTGGTGAGGAACGCCGTGCGGGTCGCATCGCGAAGGCGATCCTGGCGGCGCGCGCGGAAGGCAGGCTGGTGAGCGCCGCCGACCTGGCGAGCGTGGTCGCCGCGGCAGCGCCCGCCCGTGGCGCGGACGCCGGGCGGATCCATCCCGCAACCCGCACGTTCCAGGCGCTGCGCATCGCCGTCAACCGCGAGCTCGAGGTGCTGGGCGCCGGCCTGGCCGGCGGCCTGGCCGCGCTCCGCCCGGGTGGGCGCATGGCCGTCATCAGCTACCACTCCGGCGAGGACCGGATCGTCAAGCGCTTCATGGCTCGCGAGAGCCGCGACTGCGTGGAGGATCCGTTGCCGCCGGTCTGCACCTGCGGGCACCGCGCCCAGCTGCGCGTCCTCCATCGGCGAGGGATCACGGCCAGCGCGGACGAGATCAGCCGCAACCGGCGAGCGCGCTCCGCTCGCCTCCGAGTCGCCGAGAAGCTCTGAAGGAGGCATCGAACATGAGTCGTGGACGGCCGCGTCACCAGGCCAGCCGCCGGCGGATGTACTCCGCCCGGCAGCGGGAGCTGCGCGAGCGCCGCGCGCGCGACGTCGAAGAGCGCCAGTTCTGGCTCTCCGACCGCGTGGCGGCTATCGAGATCGAGGAGGGCCTCGACTTCGAGGCGCCGACCTCCTGGAGCATCCAGCTCCCCGGGCGCACGGCGGCCTGAGCGGCAGCATGGCCATCAGCGGAGCCCGTCCGGCAACCGGCATCGCCATTGGCATCTTCGGACGTCGTCCCCGGGTCCGGCCACGCACGGTGGCGCGGCCGCCGCGCCGTTCGGGAGCTGGCAAGCGCCAGCGGCAGATGACCGGCGTGTCCGGCATCCTCGTGGCCCTGGCCGCCGCCGCCGGCTTGGCCTTCTTCTACCTCAGCCAGTCGACGCACGTGGCGGCGATCGGCTATCAGATCTCCGGCCTTCAGGCGCAGCTCGCCGAGCTGCGCGCCGAGCAGCAGCAGCTGACCCTGCAGATCGGTGAGGCCCGCTCGCCGGCGGTTATCACCCGTCGCGCGAAGCGCGACCTGCAGCTCACCGAGCTCCCCGCCCAATCCGTGACGTTCGCGCAGCGATCGACCAAGCAACCGTAGAGAGCCGACGGCTCCGCCTGCCCGGCGGAGTCGAGGAGTGAACCGATGCTCGCCAGGACCGACAGCCGTGCCCGTGCCCTGTTCCTGCTCCTGGTGGCCGCCGTGGTCGCCGGCGGCATTGGCACGCGCCTGGCCTGGTGGCAGGTCGTCGAGCGCGACCGCCTCGCCGGCATGGCTTTGGCGCAGCTGGACCAGACCGAGTCCATCCCCGCCGCCCGCGGCGACATCATCGATGCGACCGGCGAGCTGCTGGCCACGACCGTCGAGCTGCAATCCATCTTCGCCACGCCGCCGAGCGTCGATGATCCAGCCAGTACGGCCGCCCTGCTCGCGCCGCTGCTGGGCTGGGACGTCCACGACCTGCAGGACACGCTGGCCAGCAACGACGCGTGGGTCTGGCTCAAGCGACGCGTGGACCTGCACACCAGCGACCAGGTGCGCGCGTTGCACCTTCCCGGCATCGGCCTGCTGCCTGAGACGAAACGGGTGTACCCGGTGCAGGGCGTGGCGCCGGATACCACCCTCGCGTCGCAGGTGCTCGGCTTCGTGAACGTCGACGGGATCGGCCAGTACGGGATCGAGTCCAGCGACAACGCGCTCCTGGCCGGCCTGCCGGGATCGGTGACGGCCCTGCACGACGTGGCCGGGCGGCAGATCGCCGACTCGGTGTTCCAGCTCAAGGCACCGGTCGACGGGGCGGACCTGAAGCTCACCATCGATGCCGGGCTCCAGCACCTGCTCGAGTCGGCCATGTGGGAGACCTATCGGCGCAATTACGCCAAGGGCGTCACCGGCGTGGTCATGGACGTGAACACCGGCGCGGTGCTGGCGTTGGCGACGTTCCCGTCCTACGACGCGAACGGCTACGCCAAGCTCGATCCGGCGCTGTTCACGAATCCAGCCGTCTCTCGCCAGTACGAGCCGGGCTCGGTCATGAAGGCGTTCACCATCGCCGCCGCCCTGGATGCCGGCGCCATCACTACCAGGGAGAAGTTCCGCGACGACAACAATCTGCGCCTGGCGGGCGTCCGGATCCAGAACGCCGACCGCTACTGGTATCCCAACGGCCATGGTCGGATCACTGCTGGAGATGTCCTGAAGCTTTCGAACAACGTGGGCGCCGCCAAGATCGGCCTCACCCTCGGCGGGCAGGGGCTCTACCAGGCGCTGCGTCGGTTCGGCTTCGGTGAGCCCACCGGCATCGAGATCGCCGGCGAGGCCCCGGGAACCGTGTGGAACCCGGACGGCCCGAACGGCTCCGGCCAGCTGACGACCGCGCAGAACTCGTTCGGCCAGGGCCTGTCGGTGACTGCCATGCAGCTCGTCGCCGGCTACGCGGCCATCGGCAACGGCGGTCGCCTGGTGACGCCACACGTGGTGGCCGGCTGGACCACGCCGGATGGCACCTACCACCCGACCGAGCAGACGGAGCCGGAGCGCGTCATGCGCCAGGAGACGGCGAACACGGTCCTCCACCTGCTGACCGACGCGGTGGACTTCGGCATTGCCCAGCCCGCCTCGATCCCCGGCTACTCGGTGGCGGGCAAGACCGGCACCGCGCAGATCGCAGGTCCGATCACCGAGCGGGTCCGCACCGGCACCGATGCCAGGGGCAAGGCGATCTTCAAGAAGGTGACCCACTACGGCTACATCAGGAACTGGATCGACTCGAGCTTCATCTCCCTGCTGCCGGCCAGCAAGCCGAAGATCGCGACCCTCATCCTGATCCACCGACCGGCGGTCTGGGGCCTCTACCAGATGGCTCAGCGGCCGGACGATCTGTTCCGCTCGTTGGCGCCGGACATCCTCAGCTACCTGGCGATTCCGCCCGACCGCAAGCAGCCGCCGGATGGGCAGGTTGCCCGTCGATGAGGCTGCTAGAGTGGGTCGAACCTGCCGCAGGTAGCCGCGTGCCACCATCGATCTCGCTCGATGATCTCCTGGCCGCCACCGGCGGCCGACTCCTTGGACCAACGGCAGTCACGTCCGTCGCGGGTGCCGCGGTCGACTCCCGCCAGGTTCACCCGGGCTCCCTCTTCGTTGCGCTCCGCGGGGAGCGGGTCGACGGGCATCGCTTCGTGGAGGAGGCGCTCCGCAACGGCGCCGTCGCGGCGCTGGTCGAGCGGCCGGTCGAGCTGGCAGGCCAGAGCGGCGGGGGGCAGGGCGCCGCGGTCATCCAGGTCGCTGACAGCCTCGTCGCGCTGCAGGAGCTGGCAGCCTGGTGGCGCAGTCGCTCGGCGGTGCGCGTGGTGGGCATCACCGGGTCGACCGGCAAGACCATCGCCAAGGAGATCGTGGCCGACGTCCTCGGGCGCACCCGGACGGTGCTGCGCAACGAGGGAAACCTGAACTCCGAGACCGGCCTGCCCATGACGCTGCTCGAGCTCGAGCCACGCCACGAGCTGGCGGTCCTGGAGATGAGCATGTACACCGAGGGCGAGATCGCGCGGCTGGCCGAGCTGGCGCGGCCGGAGGTCGGCGTGGTGCTGGCCGTCCACCCCACGCACCTGGAGCGCGCCGGCAGCATCGAGGCCATCGCTCGGGCGAAGTCGGAACTGCCCCAGGCGCTGCCGTCCGACGGGCTGGCCGTCCTGAATGCCGATGATGCCCGCGTGGTCGCCATGGCCTCCGTGACCCCTGCCACGGTCCGGACCTACGGGCTGGCCGCGGGAGCCGATGTCCGGGCGCTGGACGTGGTCTCGCGCGGGCTGGAGGGGACGGAGTTCACGCTGCGCGCGCCATGGGGCCAGCGCCGCCTCCGGACCGGCATGCCGGGACGGCACCTTGTCGGGCATGCCCTGGCGGCGGCGGCCGTCGCCGAGCGCTTCGCCGTGCCGCTCGATGAGGTCGAGGCGGCGCTGGCGGCGGGCAGCCGCGCCGACCATCGCATGGCGGTGGGAGAGGCCGCGTCCGGCGCGACGCTGGTCGACGACTCGTACAACGCGTCGCCGATCTCGGTGGCGGCCGCCCTCGAGTTCCTGGATGAGACGCCGCTCGCCGCCGGCCGGCGCCGCCTGGCCGTGCTCGGCGACATGCTGGAGCTTGGTCCAGAGGAGGAGCGGCTGCACCGGGAGATCGGCGCCATGGCGGCAGGCGTCCTCGACGCGCTGCTGGCGGTGGGCGCGCGCGGGGCATGGATCGCGGATGCCGCACGGGCCGGCGGGCTCGACAACGTGACCACGGTGAGCGACGTCGCGGAAGCGATCGAGGCCGTCGATCGCGCGCTTGCGCCGGGCCCCGGCGACATCCTGCTGGTCAAGGGCTCGCGCGGCGTGGAGCTCGACCGCCTGGTGGCCGCGCTGGAGGCGACGCGGTGATCGCCATCGTGGTGGCCCTGCTGCTGGCGTTCACCGGCATGGTGGCCTTGGGCCCGATCTACATCGGCCTGCTCGAACGGCTCGGCTTCGGCAAGCGCATCCGCACCGACGGCCCGGAGGGGCACCAGGTCAAGGCCGGTACGCCGACCATGGGCGGGATGCTGGTGGTGCTGGTGGTCATGTTCCTGGCGATGGCCATGCGCATCGAGGACAGCGTCACGCTGACCCCCATGCTGGCGCTCGTCGGCGTCGGCATCCTGGGAGCCATCGATGACTACGTGAACGCCCGCACCGGGGTGGGGATGCAGGGGCGCTGGAAGCTGCTGTGGCAGACGGTGGTGGCGGTGCTGGCCGCCTTCTACGTGCAGCGTCACTTCAACATCACGGTTCTGAACATCCCGTTCCTCGGGGAGCTCGCCGTTGGCGCGGTGCTGTTCGCGCTGTTCATGGCGTTCGTCATCGTGGGCGTCAGCAACGCCGTGAACCTGACCGACGGGCTTGACGGCCTGGCGGCCGGCGTCCTCATCTTCTCGTTCGTCGCGTACCTGTTCATCGCGCTGACCGATCCGCCGGGTAACCTGCAGCCGCAGAACAACCTCGCCATCTTCTGCGCCCTGATCGTGGGCTCGCTGATGGGCTTCCTGTGGTTCAACGTGCACCCCGCCCAGATCTTCATGGGCGACTCCGGATCGCTCGGCCTGGGCGCCACCCTGGCCGTGGTCGCCACCATGAGCCGGCAGCTGCCGCTGCTGGCGATCATCGGGATCGTCTTCTTCGCGGTGATCATGAGCGTGGTGCTGCAAGTGGCATCGTTCCGCCTCCGCGGCCGCCGGATCTTTCGCATGGCGCCGCTGCAGCACCATTTCGAGCTGATCGGCTGGGCGGAGGAGAAGATCACCGTCCGGTTCTGGATCGTGGGCGCGCTGGCCGGGCTGCTGGGCTTCAGCGTCTTCCTGGGCAGCACGTTCGGGATGCAGTAGGGACCGATGCGCACCATGACCGCACCGCCTGCCTCCATCGCCGACCTGCGCGGTCGGCGGGTGCTCGTGCTGGGCCTGGCCCGCTCCGGCGTGGCTGCCGCCCGGATGCTGGCCGATGCCGGCGCCGTCGTCACCGTGTATGACCGCCGGTCGGCGGATGACCTGGCCGAGGCGGTGCGGTCCCTGGGTGGCCGTGGCGTGGCGCTGGCGCTGGCCGCCGCGCCCGAGGCCGTTCGCCAGGAGCTGGCGGCGGCCGACCTGGTCGTCACCAGCCCCTCGATCTCGGCCCGGTTCCCGACCACCGACCCGTGGCTACGCGACGCGATGCGGGCCGCCGCAGAAGCGGGAACCCCGCTCCTGTCGGAGGTCGACCTGTTCCTGCGGCTGACGCGGGCGAAGGTGCTGGCCGTCACGGGGACGAAGGGCAAGACCACGACCACGGCGCTCATCGGCGCGGCGCTGGAGGCGAGCGGGCTGCCGCATGCAGTGGGCGGGAACATCGGCACGCCGCTCGTCGAGCGGGTCGGGGAGCTGGGCCCGGATGCCTGGGCGGTGCTGGAGCTGTCAGAGCTACAGTTGCCGACGATCTCGCGCGGGGCCGACGTGGCGGTCTACACGAACATCGGCTCCGACCACCTGGACCGCCACGGCACCGTGGAGGCGTACCGCGCGGTCAAGCGGCGGCTGGCCCAGCTGAGCGTCGAGCGCGGCACCGTGGTCCTCAATTATGACGACCCGGGCTGCCGTGAGCTGGGCGTGCTGCTGGCTGGCGACATCCGGCGGTACGGGTTCGAGGGCCAGGGTCTGGCAGCCTCGGTCGAGGGCGACACCATCGTCGTCAATGGGCAACCGCTGATGACGGTGGCCGACGTCCCGCTTCAGGGGCGCCACATGATCAGCAACGTCATGGCCGCCGCGCTGGGCGCATCGCTGGCGGGCGCCGATCTGGCCGACGTGGCGCGTGGCATCCGCGGCTTCCGGGGCGTGCCGCACCGCATGGAAACGGTGGGCGAGCACGGCGGCGTGCGGTATGTCAACGACTCGCAGGCGACCATCCCCATGGCGGCCATCGCCTCCATCGAGGCGTTCGCCCCGGCGCCGCTGATCCTGATCGCCGGTGGCCGCGGCAAGGGGCTTGACTACGCGGACGTCGCCGACGCTGCGGCCGGTCGCGCCCGCGCCGCCGTCCTCATCGGTGAGACCGCCGTCGAGCTGGAGCGGCTGATCGACGGGCGAATCCCGGTGCAGCGCGCGAACAGCATGGACCAGGCGGTGGCCGCCGCTGCCGCCGCGGCGCTGCCGGGCGACGTGGTCCTGCTCTCGCCGGCGGCGGCCAGCTTCGACATGTTCACCGACTACGCGGCGCGCGGCGACGCGTTCAGACGAGCGGTGGCCGCGCTGGGAGCCGACGAATGAGCGGCGCCACGCCGATCGTGCGCCGCGGGGCGGGCTCGCGCGCCAGCGGCGTTCGGCGCGAGCGCCACCACGTGAGCTATCCGCTGCTGATCGCGGTGCTGGCACTGGTCGCCATCGGCGTGGTCATGGTCTATTCCGCGTCGAGCGTGCGCTCCTACCTGGCCAGCAGCGATCCGGCCGCTCAGGGGCTGCAGCAGGCGGTTTGGGCGGTGCTGGGCCTGGGCGCGATGCTGGTCGCCAGCCGCATCGACTTCCGCGTGCTGCGGTACCTGGCCATCCCGCTGTACGTCATCACGCTGGTCCTGCTGGTCGCCGTGCTGATCCCCGGCATCGGCACCGAGGCATTCGGCTCCCGGCGCTGGATCGCGGTGCCGGGCATCGGCACCTTCCAGCCCGCCGAGGTCGCCAAACTGGCCATCTGCATCTACCTGGCGCACTGGCTGGATCGCCAGGGCCGCAAGGCGCATTCCTTCTGGAATGGTTTCGTGCCGTTCGGCATGCTGGTGGCGCCCGGCTTCCTGCTGATCGCCCTGGAGCCGGACCTGGGCACGGCGGGCATCTACGCCGCCACCGCCTTCGCCATCTTCTTCATGGCCGGCGCCAACCTGGTCTACCTGGGCGCCATCGCCTCGGCCGTGGTCGGAGCGGCCGTGCTGATGATCTCGACCACCCAATACCAGATGGATCGGGTGCAGACCTTCCTGGACCCCTTCCGCGACCCGCTGGACAAGGGCTACAACACCATCCAGGGCCTGCTGGCGCTGGCGCTGGGCGGCCTGATGGGACAGGGCCTGGGCGCAAGCAAGCTGAAGTACATGTATCTGCCGGCGCCATCGACAGATTTCATCTTCGCCATCATCGGCGAGGAGTGGGGGATCATCGGTACGCTGACCGTGCTCATCCTGTTCCTGCTGATCGCCTACCACGGTTATCGCACGGCCATCCACGCGCCCGATAGCTTCTCCGGCCTGCTGGCCGCGGGGCTGACCACCTGGCTGGTGGCCCAGGCCTGCATCAACATGATGGTCGTCACCGCGCTCATGCCGGTCACCGGCATCCCGCTGCCGTTCATCAGCTACGGGGGTTCGGCCCTCACCATCAACCTCGTCGCGGTCGGCATCCTGCTGTCGATCTCGCGCGAGACCACCCAGACAGGATCTCTGCTTGATGCGCTATCTGGTCTCGGGCGGCGGGACCGGCGGGCACGTGTACCCCGCGCTGGCCGTCGCGCGAGCTCTGCGCGACGCCCAGCCCGCGCTTGAGCTCGCCTATGTCGGCGGTGTCCGGGGCCTGGAGCGACGCATTGTCGCCGGCGCCGGCGATCTGCCGTACCACGAGCTGATGGTTCGCTCGCTGCGCAGCGGTGGCATGGACGTGCACCTGGTGCTGGATCCGCTGCGGCTCGGCGCCTCCGTCCCGCAGGCATATGCCCTGCTTGGCCGGCTTCGGCCGCGCGCGATCTTCACCAGCGGTGGCTACCTGGGCATTCCCCTGGTGCTTGCGGCGCGCGCGCGGCGCATCCCGTCGCTGGTGTGGGAGGGCAACGTGGTGCCGGGCCGGGCCACCGCAGCGGTCGGGCGGC
>DASSEC010000278.1:0-2793 GCA_035696685.1 Candidatus Limnocylindria bacterium
ACTAGGTGATCGACTCGCTGGTCACGGCGTTCCGCGCGCCGGACATCCGGCGGAAGATCCTCTTCACGCTGGGGATCCTGTTCATCTTCAGGATCCTCACCAACGTGCCGGTCCCGGGTGTCGACCAGACGCGGCTGGCCACCCTGTTCAACTCGAACCAGCTGCTGGGCCTGCTCGACCTGTTTTCGGGCGGCGGGCTGGCGACCGCGTCGATCATCGGCATGGGCGTCAACCCGTACATCAACGCCAGCATCATCATGCAGCTCATGCAGGGGGTGATCCCCAGCCTGGGCGAGCTGGCGCGCGAGGGCGAGTACGGGCGCAACAAGCTCAACCAGTACACCCGCCTGCTGACGGTGCCCATGGCGTTCGCCCAGGGCTACGGCTTCAGCGTGCTCCTCTCGTCGAACGGGGTCATCACCCCGCACCCGTTCTTCAGCTTCGAGACGTTCTCGCTGCTGCTGAGCTTCACCGCGGGCACGATCCTGCTGATGTGGCTCGGCGAGCTCATCAGCGAGCGGGGCCTCGGGAACGGCATCAGCTTCATCATCTTCGCCGGCATCGTGGGGCGCATCCCGCACCAGGCCTCCGGCGTCGTGACGGGACCCGATGGGCTGAGCCGGATCATCCCGTTCATCATCATCGCCATCATCGTCATCGCCGGCGTCGTCTTCATCAACGAGGGCCAGCGCCGCATCCCGGTGCAGTACGCCAGCCGCGTCCGTGGCCGGCGCATGTACCAGGGCCAGACCCAGTACCTGCCGCTGAAGGTGACGATGGCCGGCGTGATCCCGATCATCTTCGCCATCAGCATCCTGCTGTTCCCGGCCCAGATCGCGCAGTACTTCACCGCGAGCGACATCGGCTGGGTGAAGAGCGTCGCCGACTTCGTCGTGCGCAACCTGTCGCAGAACAACGTGATCGTCTACGGAGTGCTGTACTTCGTGCTGGTCGTGTTCTTCACCTACTTCTACACGGCCTTCCAGTTCCGGCCCGACCAGACAGCCGACTACCTGCGCAAGAACGGCGGCTTCATCCCCGGCATCCGGCCCGGCAAGCCGACGGAGGACTTCCTCGGCAGGGTCACGAACCGGATCACGCTGGGCGGCGCCCTGTTCCTGGCGTCGCTGGCCGTCCTGCCGCTCGTCGTTTCGGCGGTCATTCCCGGCACGAGCGCGCTCCAGCTCGGTGGCACCAGCATCCTGATCGTGGTCAGCGTGGTGGTCGAGACGATGAAGCAGCTCGAGGCCCAGATGCTGATGCGCCATTACGAGGGCTTCATCCGGTGATCGAGCCGGGCGCTGCCCAGCCGGCGCCCGATGGGCGCCTGATCCTCCTCCTCATCGGGGCGGTCGGCGCGGGCAAGGGAACCCAGGCCGAGCGCCTGGAGGAGCGGCTCGGGATCCCGCACCTGGCCTCGGGCGACCTGTTCAGGGCCGCCCTTCGTGATGGCACGCCGCTCGGCGAGCGGGCACGTGACTACATGGAGCGGGGCGATCTGGTGCCCGACGACATTACGATCGCCATGTTCATGGAACGACTGTCCGAAGCCGATGCGGCCCGCGGCGCAATCCTGGACGGCTTCCCGCGGACGGTCGGCCAGGCGGCAGCCCTGGACGCGACGCTGGCGGAGCGAGGCGAGCGCATCGCACGCGTGATCTACATCGCGGTGCCCACCGAGGAGCTCGTACAGCGGGTCGCCGGACGCTCGGTCTGTCCCGTCTGCGGAACCCCGTACCACGACCTCACCGACCCGCCCCGCCAGCCCGGCATCTGCGACAAGGACGACACACCGCTGGTTCGTCGCGAGGACGACCAGGCTGACGTGGTCCGTGCGCGGCTGGACAAGCAGGTGCCGCCGATGCTCGAGGTGGTGCGGCACTACCGCGACGCCAACCTGCTGGCTGAGGTGGACGGCATGCAGCCGATCGACGACGTGCTGACGGAGATCCTCGGAGCGCTGTCCTGATGGGCATGCCCTCTCGCGCAGCCATGGTCACCATCAAGCGACCCGAGGAGATCGCCCGCATGCGGCACGCCGGGCTGATCCTGGTCGACGTGCTGGCCGCCCTGCATGACGCGCTGCGGCCCGGGGTGACCACCGGCGAGCTCGACCGGATCGCGGACGACATGATCGCGCGCGCCGGTGCCGTGCCGTCGTTCAAGGGCTACGGGGCCAACCCGCCGTTCCCGGGGAGCATCTGCGCCTCGATCAACGACGAGGTGGTCCACGGCATCCCGTCGCGCAAGCGCCACGTGCGCGAGGGAGACGTGATCAGCCTGGACGTGGGCTGCATCTGGCAGGGCTGGCATGCCGACTGCGCGCGCACCTGGTCGGTCGGACCGGCGGCGCGCCCGGTGCAGCAGCTGATCGACGCCACGCGACGGGGGATGGAGGCGGGCATCGCCGCGGCTCGGCCCGGCAACCGGCTGGGCGACGTGGGCGCCGCCATCGAGGCAGTCGCCCATGAGCACGGCTACGGGATCGTCCGCCCGTTCGTCGGCCACGGCATCGGCCAGTCGATGCACGAGGACCCGCAGGTCCCCAATTACGGCCGAGCCGGCACCGGACTGCGGATCGAGGCGGGCATGTGCTTCGCCATCGAGCCGATGTTCACCGTGGGCGGCGACGACGTCGCGATGCTGCGCGATGGCTGGACCGTGGTGACCGCCGACGGCAGCCTGGCTGCCCACTTCGAGAACACCATCGCCGTCACCGACGGCGACCCCCAGGTGCTCACCGAGCCCTGAGCGACCAACCCAGCCGTCGCTAGGCGCGGACCTCCTGGCGCA
>DASSEC010000279.1:0-3466 GCA_035696685.1 Candidatus Limnocylindria bacterium
GTCAAGGAACTTCGCATCGTGCTGAAGACCGACGTGCAGGGCTCGCTGGGCGCCATCCGCCACGCGCTCGAGCGCCTCAACACTGCGGAAGTGCGGGTCAACATCGTCAGTGAGGGAGCGGGCGACATCAACGAGTCGGACGTGCTGCTGGCGTCAGCCTCGGATGCGGTGGTCATCGGCTTCAATACCAAGGCCGATCCAGGCGCGCAGCGGCAGATCGACTCCTCGGGCGTGGACGTGCGCCTGTACGACGTCATCTACAAGCTGACCGATGACGTGGGTGCGGCCCTGCAGGGCATGCTGGCGCCCAAGCTCGTCGAGCAGGTTGAGGGCCACGCCGAGGTGCGCATGGTCATCAAGGCTGGGCGCGCGGGCAACGTGGCGGGCTCGTACGTCACCGACGGGCGCATCGTGCGCGGTGGCGAGGTCCGCCTCTTCCGCGCTGGCGCCCTGGTGGCCGAGGGCAGAATCACGTCGCTGAAGCGCTTCAAGGACGACGTCCGCGAGGTGGCGACCGGCTTCGAGTGCGGCATCGGCCTGTCAATCGACGACATCGCCGAGGGCGACGTCATCGAGTGCTACCAGATGGTGGCCGAGTCGGCCTGAGATGGGCCGCGGCCGCATCGGCTCATGAGCCAGCGCACGAATCGCCTGGACAGCCAGATCCAGCAGGAGCTGATGCAGCTGCTCCAGCGCGAGATGAAGGACCCTCGGGTCGGATTCACCACCATCACCCGGGTCGAGACGGCCGCCGACCTCGGCCACGCCCGAGTCTGGGTGAGCGTCTACGGCAGCGAGGAGGAGAAGGTGCGGTCGCTCGAAGCGCTGCGGATTGCCACGCCGTGGCTGCGTCGGCAGCTGGGCCAGCGCCTCCAGCTGCGGAAGGTGCCGCAGCTCAGCCTCCGACGGGACGACTCCATGGAATCGGGCGACCGGGTACTGCGCATCCTGCGGGAGCTCGAGCAGGGCGACGGCTCGCCCCGGGAGGACGGGTGAACGAGGTCGTCGCGCTGCTGCGCAGCGCCGAGCGCGTCACGACCATCTGCCACGAGAACCCCGATGCCGACACGCTCGGCGCGGCGATCGCCGTCGCGATCGCGGCGGAGCGGCTCGGTAAGCAGGCGGAGATCGTCAGCGGCGACCCGCCACCCCCGTTCCTGGCGTTCTTGCCGCGCATCGGTGACGTGCTGCGGTCACCTCGGCTGGAGCCGGACGTCGCAGTGGTCCTGGATGCCGGCGACCTCGCCCGCACCGGCACCGTTGCGGCCGAGCAGGGGGCCTGGCTGGCGCGCGCGCGGATCGCGAACATCGACCATCACGTCTCGAACACCATGTTCGGCGAGGCGAACCTGGTCGACCCGACGGCCGCCGCCACCTGCGAGATGATCGCGCTCATGCTGCCCGAGCTCGGCGTGCAGATGGACTCCGAGCTCGCCACAAGCCTCCTCGCCGGCATCGTGCAGGACACGCACACGTTTGCCCACCCGAACGCCACGCCCCGGACGCTGCGCGTCGCGGCGGAGCTGGTCGAGGCCGGCGCCGACCTATCGACGCTGAACCGCCTCGTGTATGCCGACAAGCCATTCAGCACCCTGGCACTGTGGGGCCTGATCCTGGCTGGCATCGGGGAGCGCTGCGACGGACGGATCGTGTTCGCGTCGATGACGACCGCCATGCTCCAGGAGACCGGCGAGAGCGCCACCGCCAGCGAGGGCTTCGTGGACCTGCTCGGTTCCACGAAGGCGGCGGACATCACGGTCCTCTTCAAGGAAGTGGACGCGAGTTCGACCCGGGTGAGCGTTCGCACCACTGAGCGTGCCGATGCGGTGGTCATCACATCGGCCTTCGGTGGGGGCGGACATGCGCGGGCGGCGGGCTGCACCGTCGCTGCGCCACTGGCCGAGGCGCGCGAACAGGTGCTGGCCGAATGCGAGCGCGATCTGGCCAGGGCCGATGCTGGGGGTCGTTAACCTCGACAAGCCGGTCGGTCCGACCTCGCACGATATGGTCGCGCTCCTGCGGCGCCTGACCGGAGATCGCCGCATCGGCCACGCGGGAACCCTGGACCCGCTGGCGTCCGGCGTGCTGCCCATCCTGGTTGGCGCGGCCACGCGCTTCAGCGAGGAGCTCACCGGGGGACGCAAGCGCTACCAGGCCACCATCCGCCTCGGCGCCACATCGGTCACCGACGACGGCGAGGGGCCGATCACGCCCACGGCGGTGGACGTGCCCGATGACCCGGCGATCCACGCCGCGCTGGCACGGATGGTGGGCACGTTCGAGCAACTGCCGCCAGCCTTCTCGGCCCGCAAGCTGGGCGGCCGCACCGCCCATCGCGTGGCGCGCGCCGGCGATTCGCTGGCGCTGCAGCCCCGAGAGGTCGTCGTGGACGCGCTCGAGGTGCTGGATATCGCCCGCGGGGCCGCGGGCACGGACGTCACCATCGACCTGCACTGCGGTCCCGGGACCTACGTGCGCTCCATAGCCCGCGACCTCGGCCAGGCGCTGGGCTGCGGCGGCTATCTCGCCGCCCTCCGCCGCACCGAGGCGGCGGGGCTGCGCGTCGAGGATGCGATCCGGCCCGAGCACCTGGAGGCACTGCGCGAGCAGGGCCGCCTGGCCGAGGCGATCCTGCCGGTCGCGAAGCTGCTCCCGCTGCCGCACGTGCAGCTTTCGGATCACGAAGTCGGCCGGTTCCGCAATGGGTCGCGCGTGGCGGTGCGCGACCTGCCGCGGGCCGGGCGGCTGGCCGTCTTCGACCCGCGCGAGGAGCTGGTGGGGATCGGCTCGGTGGCCGGCGGCCAGCTGCAGCCGGAGAAGGTCATCCAGGGTCAGGGACCGGCATGATCGGCGAGCTTCCCACCGCAGGTCCGGCAGCGGTCAGCATGGGCGTGTTCGATGGGGTCCACCGCGGGCACCAGGCCGTGCTGCGGGCGACCCGCGAGGCTGCCCGGGCCAGTGGCGCGGCGTCCGTGGTGCTCGTGTTCGATCCGCACCCCGACGAGATCATTCATGCGGGGCGGCGGATGCCACGGCTCACGCCGGTGGAAGTGGTGGAGCGCCGCGTCATCCAGGCCGGCATCGATCACGTGCAGGTCGTGCGGTTCACGCGCGAGATCCAGAACCTCCGCGCGGAGGAGTTCCTCGCCGCGCTTTCGCCGGCAATCGAAGTACGGCGGCTGGTGATGAGCCCCGAGAGTGCCTTCGGGCGCGGCAGGGGAGGCACGGTCGCACGGATGCGCGACCACGGCCGCCAGGCGGGCTTCGAGGTCGTGCTTGTCGAACCGGTGGTCGCCGACGGCCTGCCGATCTCCTCCAGCCGGATCCGCGAGGCGGTGACAGCCGGCGACCTGCCCACCGTCCGCCGCCTGGGCAACCCGGTCTACCTCGAGGGGACGGTGGTGGAAGGCGACCATCGGGGCCGCGAGCTCGGCTATCCGACCGCAAACCTGCGGTTCGACTACGT
>DASSEC010000280.1:0-2272 GCA_035696685.1 Candidatus Limnocylindria bacterium
TGACCTGGTACTGCAGCCAGGCGCGCCCCGGCACCTTCATCTCGGCCCGCAGCCGCAGCAGGCTGGGGCGCTTGATCTCCTCCACGCGCCAGAAGTCGAGTGCATCGCCGACCCTGAGATGCTCCGGGGAACGGCGTCCGAGGCGCATGCCGATGCCCCCGATGGACCGATCCACGGCGCCGCGGATGCGCCAGAGAGGATTGGCGTACGGCCAGCCGGACGCGCCGCCGAGGCGCTCGACCTCGGCGAACACACGTTCCGGCGATGCGGCCACCGTGCGCTGGCGCCGCTCCATCAGCATCCCTTCGTTGCTCGTCATTGTCGGCAGGTCTTGTCGGCCGGGCACGTCGATCGAGTCGAACCAGGTTGACTCGACCAGGTCCCGGTGCGTCCGCTCGATTGCCCGCCGCACGGCCTCGGCGTAGGGCATCGGATGGAGCCCGAACGCGGCAGCCGGCTCCGGGTGACGGACCACCACCTCGTTGCGTAGACCCTCGATCAGCGGTCGTGCGATGCCGGCAGGGACGGGCGAGACGAGGCTCACCCAGTAGGAGCTCAGGCGAGGGGTGAGGACCGGCACCGGGATCATCACGCGGCGCAGACCGCGCTCCCGCGCGTAGCCATGCATCATCTCCCCGTACGAAAGGACCTCCGGCCCGCCGATCTCCACGATGCCCTCGACCTCCGGGTGGTCGAGCGCGCCCGTCAGGTAGTCGAGCACGTCACGGATCGCGATCGGCTGGCATTGGGTTCTGACCCAGCGGGGCGTGATCATGAGCGGCAGCCGCTCGGTCAGGTAGCGCAGGATCTCGAAGGACGCGCTGCCCGAGCCGATGATGATCGCCGCCCGAAACTCGGTCACGGGCACGCCGTGGTTCGCGAGCTCGGCGCCCGTCAGGTGGCGGCTGAGCAGGTGCGCTGACAGGTCATCGGCCTCGTCGCCCAGTCCACCCAGGTAGACGATCCGCCGCACTGCGGCCCGGGCCGCAGCCTGGGCGAAGTTGCGAGCGGCCTGCTGATCGCGCTGGGCGAAGCCGCGTTCCCCGGAGCCCATCGAATGGGCGAGGTAGTAGGCGACCTCCACGCCCTCGAGCGCCGGCGCGAGGGTTGACGGCTGCAGCAGGTCGGCCGCGACGACCGTCGCGCCTTCGAAGCGTTGCGCCAGCGGCCGCGCGTCGCGGCTGGTGAGCACCAGGTCATGGCCCTGGGCCTGGAGGCGGGAGGCGAGCCGCCCGCCGATGTAGCCGCTGGCACCGACGATCAGGATGCGCACGGTCGCGCCGCCCGATCGAGTTCCGCCTTCCCCAGATCCACGTGCTAACGCTACGACATCTCGGCAGGCGTAAGCGCACAGCGGGCATAGACTCGAATCGTGAAGACGTTCGTTCGCGAAAACGGCCTGACGCTGGTGATGACCGCCCTGTTTCTGCTGGCACTTGCAGGCCAGATCGTTGCCGGTTGGACGGTCTACAACGACCAGCAGGAGCAGCTCGGGGCGTCGCAGGTATCCATCGGTCAGTACGTCACTACAGGCCATTTCGGCGAGGCCGTTTTCGAAAACTGGGAAAGCGAATTCCTGCAGATGGGGTTGTTCGTCCTGCTCACCGTGTGGCTTCGTCAGAAAGGATCCCCCGAATCGAAGCCCCTGCAGGGCCGCCAGGCTGTGGATCGGCAGCCCGATGCGAGGCGCTCAGGCGCTCCGTGGCTCATTCGCACCGGGGGCCTGGCAGGGCGCCTCTACCGTCACTCGCTCTCAATCGCGCTGCTCGGTCTGTTTGGCGTCTCGTTCGCGCTACACGTCATTACGGGGGCGGCCGCGTTCAGCGCGGAGCAGGTCGCGCACGGTGCAGCGCCGGTATCTCCGCTCGGCTACCTGCTCACGCCGCAGCTGTGGTTTGAGTCGTTTCAGAATTGGCAGAGCGAGTTCATGTCGATTGGGGCCCTGGTCGTGCTGGCTATCTTCTTGCGCGAGCGTGGCTCACCGGAATCCAAGCCGGTGGATGCGCCGCACGCCGAGACAGGCGGGTAGGGTGCAAACGCGACGTTGGCGCCCGAGAGCTAGGGCAACTGCCATGCACACAAACGTTCTGGCACCCTCCCACGGCTGACATGACGCCCACAGGGGCCGATCACTCGGCGCAACTGCTGGCCAGCATGAAGTCCGTCATCGCCCTGTACCGGAACCTGGGGCCGGTCGTGACCGCCCATCGCATGCAGGAGCTGCGCGCCATCGTGGACCGCGAGTGCCAGTGGACCAACGAGCACCTGGACG